>JADJZB010000018.1 GCA_016719485.1 Holophagales bacterium | reverse complement strand
AGTGCAAGAGCGGTGATCTGGACACGAAGCCGAGAAGGTGGCACGAATGTCTCTCCTGCGCCTAACCGTGGCATCAGCGGCGAGCGTAGCGAGTCCGCTGCATGCCGGGTTAGGCCGCGCCGTGGGAGTGCACGCGGAGGCGCTGCTACTGGCGGCGAAAGAGAGAGGCAAGGAAGGAGCGTTTCGGAGGACGCAAGAGCGTGATGAAGCATGCCTCGTCGTCGCTTGGGGGATCCTGATCGTGGCGAAACGCGGTTAAGGCCTTGGCGAGGTCGACTGGGACGTCGAAGACGAAGTCCACCGAACTGTCTGCACCGCCTTCGGCCTCGAGTTGCGCTAATGCCTCGGTACGGAGAGCCGAAAACGGGTCGGGTGGCGCCCCCTCAGCGAGGAGGTCCGTGAGCCCTCGCGCGGAATCATGAGTGACCTGCCAGATGCGCCGGCCGTCGGTCCATTGAGACGCCACGGAGTACATCACGTGCTCCTCGACCGCGCAGGTTACGAGAACGGCAGAGGCCGATAGATCGCTGAGCGGTAGCCGATCGACGTAGTCGCAGCGGTTCGCGAGGACGAGATACCAGTCACCGTGGAGTTTGGCCCCCACGATGTCGGCGTCGGGGACGCTGTCGGCTTCGGTCGATTCGGAGAGACCGAGGCGCGCGAGGATGGAAGCCTTCTCGGCTCCTTTGACCGCGAGCCATGACAACGCGAAACCCATTAGGGACTCCTTGAAATGAGTGGCGTAAGCGACCTAACGTCTGGCATCAGCGGCGAGCGCAGCGAGTCCGCTGCATGCCGGGGTTAGGCGGGCGGTTGGTGGCGTGAGCGTGCGATGGGGCTGACGCGGTGCTTCAGCAAGAACGCCCCGGCACCAAGTAAGACTCGTGGGCCTACGGGCGGGCGCTGGAGGTGTGAATCGGAGGCCCGACACCGTCGATCCAGCGGGCAACCTTGGAGTCGGTACTGAGGAGATCGGGGACCTCTGCGATGGAGTCGATGACGGCGTCCATGGATGCGATGTCGGTGCCCTCTACGATTGCGATGAGGTCAGGCGAACCGAAGAGTGCGTCGGCGTGAATGACACCGGGGATCTGGCGTATCTGTCGGAGGGACTTCTTCGGCTGACGCGAGGTGATGAAGACGTACGCCCAGGTGTTCATCGGTGTTTCTCCCAGACGGGGTCGTGGCGCGGTGGTTCGGAGAGTGGTGAGGGAGCGTGGAGAAGGAACCGCGAGGGAGGCGAATGCCGGCGGATTACAGCACGACGCGGATGGGCCGGCGCCCGCCTAACGTCTGGCATCAGCGGCGAGCGCAGCGAGTCCGCTGCATGCCGGGGTTAGGCCAGGCGTTGGTCGGTCTCGGGGGCGGGGACGGGAATGACTGCTTCGGCCTCGATTTCGACGAGGAGCGCTGGGTCGATGAGCTGGCTGACCTGAACCATGGTGGCGGCAGGACGGATGGCGCCGAAGAACTCGCCGTGGGCGCGGCCGACCGCCTGCCATTGAGAGATGTCGGTGACGTAGATGCGGGTGCGGACGACGTGATGAAGGGATGCGCCCGCCTGCTCGAGCGCGGCCTGGATGGTGCGGAGGGCCTGAATGGCCTGAAGGTAAGGGTCGCCGGGGCCGACGATGCCCGCCGGAGTGACCGCGGTCGTGCCGGCGACGAATACCTGCTGGCCGATGCGAACCGCGCGGGAGTAGCCGACGACCGCCTCCCATGGCCCGCCGCTGGAGATGTTGATGCGCGCGTCAGTCATGCGAAGAGCCTAACCGTTGAGGGAACACGGACGCCTCGGCGCCGGGCCTAACGTCTGGCATCAGCGGCGAGCGAAGCGAGTCCGCTGCATGCCGGGGTTAGGCGGGGCCGTTTCCTCTGGGGCGGAAGGAGACTGTGGCGAGGGAAGCCCGAAGAGGGCCTAGGTCGGCGTCGCGCGGGGCGACGACCCAGGCATGAATGGCGAGTTCGGTGTGGGCCGCGCTATGACGGTAGGGAAGAACGGTGTCGGCCCGATGGAGGCCGTCAACGACTGATTCCTCCCAGACGACGGGGTGGCCAGCGAGCGAACCGGAGCGCCCCTGAGCAGTGGCGCTGGGATGGAACTGTGGAGCTGTGCCGAAGTAGAGGCCGACACTGCAGTTCGGATGGCTCGGGGAGGATGCCTCGTACACGTAGAAGTCCGGCCCATCCTTGAACTGCCAGGCGAAGTCGGATGGAAGACCACCGTGCGGCTCAAGCTCGGGGAATGCCGTGGGGGAGGGCGAGCCGCAGGCGGACAGCACGATCGCCAGCGTGACCAGAAGCATGCGAGAGGCGCTCATGAAATTAGGACGCTCAGAAGTGCGGCGAGCCCCGCCTAACGTCTGGCATCAGCGGCGAGCGTAGCGAGTCCGCTGCATGCCGGGGTTAGGCAGCGGAGTGGTGTGCTTCGAGGTAGGAGAGAAGACTGGCACGTGCCGCAGGTGGGTACCGGGACGGTTGAAGCGTCAGGTAGGACCCGTCGGTGCCAGTGAGGCGGATAGATAGCCCGAACCGGACGGCGCGGGCGATGAGCGACAGAGCCGGTACTGTCAGGCCGCTGATTGGCACGCTGCAGTGCCGCGCTCTCTGACGGGCTGGGAAAAGAAGCAGGGTATCTGTAGCACGGAGAACGTATTGGCCGGATCTGAGGTCATGGAGCGCGAAGGCGGTGCCGACGAGACCGACGAGACACGGATAGAGAAGCAGGTCCCGGGCGTCAACGGGCCTGTGCCGGAAGAGGGCGAGAAGGACCTGTGCGAGCGCAGTTCCGAAGACGAACGGGAGAGTGTCCCAGAGCAGGAGCCGCAAGAACGAGGGGCGCCACTCCGGCTGGGACGGCGATTCAGTGTTCATGGCGGGCATTCTCGGACAGGTGGGATGTGTGATGCACGGCGCCGCTGCCTAACGTCTGGCATCAGCGGCGAGCGCAGCGAGTCCGCTGCATGCCGGGGTTGGGCGGCGTGGATGGTTGTGCACCCGGGGACTGGGTGTCAGCGGCGTGAGAAGGAGAGGCTAACGACGATGTCGAGGGGCACCGGCGTTCCGGACCGAGCGGCTGGCTTGTAGGACCACTGCTGAAGGGCGCCCATGCACGCAGGAACGAAGGCGGGGTTGTCGGTTCGGAGAAGTGTGAAGGCCGTAAGCCGTCCGTCGACGGAGGCGGTAGCTTTCACACAGGCGTAACCGGAGGAGCCGGCATTGCGGGGCGGGATTGGCTGGACCCTGCGCACCTCGACGGGCTGGACCACCGACGAATCGGCCTGGGGCATGAGGTCGGCGCATGACCTGAGGAGCTGCTGGGCCTCGGATGGACGGGGTGGCTGTGGGCTGGCAGAACAGCCGGCCAGCACGAAGGGCCCGCAGGCGAGGACGGGGAGAAGGACCGAGCGGAAGGAACGCATGTCTGGCCTTGATGGTAGGTGAGACGTGGAACTGAAGATGAGCGCCCGAAGGTGGCCCAAGCCGCCCAACGTCTGGCATCAGCGGCGAGCGTAGCGAGTCCGCTGCATGCCGGGGTTAGGCAACGGACCGGATGGCGGGGATGCGGAACGGGCCGGGCCTACCGACCTGTGACGATGGTGCGACAGCAGGTGCGCGAGATGGCGAGATGAACGCAGATTTGGTCCGCATCGGGGTGCCAGCGGGCTCCGCCGATGTAGAAGGCCGAATGCTCGACGGAGGACGAGTGAGGGCCTGAGTGCCAATGGAGGTTTAGCGATGCGTGCCTCGCCGGACTCGTCGGTGACCGCGGTCGTGAGGACCGCGCCGGCCTCAGACAGAACGCGGACCGAGGCTCCGGAGATGGGGAGCGGCTCGGCGGCGTCCTCGACGTACACGAGCAGGGTCGAGTGTGATGCGGTAGATGTGGCGGCGCGAAGGGGCACTGAGGACGACGCATTGAGCACGAGGAGGCCGAGGGCGAGGGCGCGGAGGCAGCGAACGGCTGTAGTGGGAGGCGGCAAAGGCATTGAGCGATCCTTTGAGATGCGAAGGTTCGAGTGGCGTTGCCTAACGTCAGGGTTCAGCGGCGAGCGTAGCGAGTCCGCTGCAACCCGAGGTTAGACCAGGGCGGATGGATGAGGAGACGGAAGCTCCGGCGCGGCGTGGCTGGAGGCACGTTTTGAATGCGGGTCCAGAGCCGCCCGAGTGAACCGCGATGTGATGAGACCGACGACCCCTGAGAAGCACGGGGATGAACCCGGCTCGGGCGGCGGCGCCCGGTGAGGGAAGGAGCGATGTGCCAGAAACGGGAAGCGCCGGAGCCCAGGAAGCTGAGAGGGACTGTGCTGGGCGGGTCAGGAGGGTGTCCGCACGCCGGCGCGGTGTTGAAGCGACGGCTCTTCCGGCAACGACCGAAAGCCGCAAGGCCGGGAGTATCTCGGCACCGACGCTGCCGGCGACCACGTGGGCGCCTGTCAGATTCATGGATGAAAAGCCTTGGGGCCTAACGTCTGGCATCAGCGGCGAGCGCAGCGAGTCCGCTGCATGTGATGAGATGGACTCCTCCGGGGCGCCTGAACGGCATCAGAGTGCCAAGGCGTCCGATGCCCTTGGGAGAGCACCAGAAGGGAGGAGTCCGTGAAGAAGCATACGACGATCGCGATGGACATTGCCAAGAGCGTGTACGAGGTGGCGGTCTCGGAAGAACCTGGGCGGGTGAAGGAGCGGCGGCGGTTCACGAGGAGCCAGATGGTGAGGTTCTTCGCGAATCGCGAACCGGCGCGGGTGGTGATCGAGGCGTGCGGAGCGGCACACGCGCTGGCGCGCCAGCTCGAGGGGTACGGGCACGAGCCGGTGCTGCTGCCGCCGGCACAGGTGAGGCGCTACGTGTTGCGGAACAAGACGGACCGGACGGACACGAAGGGGCTGCTCGAGGCGGACCGCAACGAGGAGATCGTGCCTGTGCCTGTGAAGACGGTGGGCCAACAGGCTCTGGTGGCGGTGCACCGGCTGAGATCGGGGTGGATGGCGACGCGCACGGCGCGGCTGAATGCGATTCGGGGCTTTCTTCGGGAGCTGGGCGTGACGGTGCCGGTGGGGGCCACGAGGGTTCTGCCGGCCTTGGCGGGAGCTCTGGAGACGGGCCGAGTGCCAGGAACGCTCGAGACGCTGCTGCGAACGACGGCGGATGAGGTCCGGGAACTGGACCGCCGAATCGAAGAGGCCGAGAGCACGCTGAAGCGACTGGCGCGTGAGATGGATGCGGCGGTTCGGCTGCAGACGGTGCCGGGAATCGGACTGCTGACGGCGACAGCGCTGATCGGCTCCGTCGGCGAGCCGGGCCGATTTCCGTCGGGGCGTCACCTGGCGGCCTTCCTGGGCCTCGTTCCGCGGGAAAGCTCCAGTGGGGACCGGCGACGGCTTGGGGCCATCACCAAGCGGGGAGACGGATACGTTCGAATGCTGTTCACCCACGGGGCGCGATCGGTGCTCCGGGCGGCGTCGGTAAGGAAGCAGAACGACCGGCTCCGGACCTGGGCACTGGAGACGCAGAAGAGAAAGGGCCACAACAAGGCGACGGTGGCACTGGCGAACAAGCTGACGCGAATCGCCTGGGCGGTGTGGCTCAAGGACAGGCCCTACGAGGGCAGAGCACCAGAAGAGACCCTCTGAGAATGTGAAGACGGGAAGGGCATCCCGCCGGCGAACGCTTCGAAACCAACGAGATGATGAGAACGGTCCGACCGTCGCGGAGGAAAGCCGATAACCCGGATGGCTCGAAGAAGCCGTGCTATGCGATTGGCTCTCCGTGCGCGAACCTCATCATGGCCCGGAGTCGGCATGCCGCTCCACACACAGGCCGGAGATACGACTGCTGTCGCGACCTCTCCTCTCTCGTTGCCTTCGACGCCGAGCCCGCGGGAATCACTTCACGAAGCGACCGGGCACCGCCCCCTATCCGCTTGACGGGAGGAGTCCAGATACCGGGGTTAGGCGTCGCTGACCCAAGCCGGGGCGGGAAGTGCTGGCCGTGATGCGTGACGAACAACGATGGTCTGGTGCCTTTGGCGGCGGTGAGATGCGGAGACGCTACGAGGCTTTGGCGGGAATCCGCGGGTGCCACTGGTAGCGGGAAAGGGAAAGAACGCCCTGACGTGAAAACCGGATGCCCTCGCGTTGAAGCATGAGGCGCTGAAGCTGGTCGTGGCCCAGCCGTCGGAACGCGGGCTTGTGCGACCTTGAACACTGCGGCGATGCCACGGGACGCTGCTGTGATCGGGCAGTGCGTGAAGGGCGTAGCCAACGAGGCGGGCGTGCGGGAGACCAGCGAGGAACGCAACCGCCGTAGGTGGCGCGCGGCCGCGAGGTGCGCCGAACGACGGCGAAGATCAAGGAGTGCGTGGAGGAAGAGGAAGGCACGGATGCGTGGGCGATGCCTAACGTCTGGCATCAGCGGCGAGCGTAGCGAGTCCGCTGCATGCCGGGGTTAGGTGGCGCGGATTCACATACTAAGTGCAACACCCCGACAGCCAAGAGGGCGAGCGGTGATACTGGCCGCTACCTCATCCGGCAAGAAGGGGTTGCGACCATGCTGTATCACCAGCTCACCCAGGAAGAACGATATCTCATAGCAGGGGGCCGTCGGTTGCAGAGGAGCCAGCGTGAGCTGGCCGAGGAGCTAGGACGGGCGCCGAGCACGATCAGCCGCGAGATGCGGCGAAACGCGACGCCCCATGACGGGGCCTATCGGGGCGAGAAGGCCCAGAGCTACGCGGTGGCGAGACGACGACGATGCCGCCGTGGACCGCAATTCAGCGAGGACGTGCTGAACCAGGTCGAGAGCGCCCTGAGGGAGCGGTGGAGCCCAGAGCAGATCGTGGGCCAGTTCCGGGCGGAAGGGAAGAGCGTGCCGAGTCACGAGACGATCTATAGACGGTTGCGGCGGGACAGGCGCACGGGAGGAACGCTCTACCGATTCATGCGGATCATGTCGAAGATGGGACGGAAGCGTTATCGCAGCCGGCCCACGCGGGGCGTGCTGCTAGGCAAGCGCCACATATCGGAGCGGGCGGCCGTCGTCGACCAGCGTGGCCGGATCGGCGACTGGGAAGGAGACACAGTCATGGGCACGGGATCCAGGCACTGCCTTCTGACGCTGGTGGAACGCAAGAGCGGTTTCACCCTGATCCGCAAGCTCGAGGCGCGAACCATGGCTGAAGCCACGGCAGCGGCGTCCAGTGTCATCCAGCGCATGCGGCATAGGTTTCAGACAATCACCTTTGACAACGGCACCGAGTTCCATGACTACGAGCGCCTGGAGCAGCGTTTCGGCGTGACCTGCTACTTCGCCACCCCATACCACTCGTGGGAGCGCGGTTCCAACGAGAACCTCAACGGGTTGGTTCGCCAGTACCTACCGAGGGGGCGCTGCCTGCGACGCACCACACAGGAAGACTGCGACAAGATAGCTGCCGCCCTTAACAACCGCCCGCGCAAACGCCACGGGTTTCTGACGCCGCTGGACATCTTTCTCGGTCTCAATGGGTGTTGCACTTAGAGGTTGAATCTAGGCCCCGCACGGCGCTACCGAACCTCGACGGTCGCGGTAACGGTAAGCCAGACGGGTACCGGCTTTCCGTGAAGCGTAGCGGGACGATAGCGCCACTGTGAAATGGCCTCTCGAAAGGCACGCTCGTACGCGATGTACGGTTCCTTGTCGGTGCGGCCGCGAAGAAGCCGAAGTCGTTCGACGCCACCCGATACCGTGATGACGGCCTCGAAGATGTAGAGGGGCTGGGTGATCTGAACGTTTCGGTAGCGGTCGGATCTGGGCCTGTACCCGACTGAGTTCGACAGGTGCTGTGACCGCGCCGCCGACCCGGTAGATGCCCGACGCGTCTGCTTGGGGAGGCGGTGCAGCGGCGTTAGCGGTCGGTGTGGCGCTGGCTGAGGGCGTTGAGAGCGGTGCCGAGGGAGGAGCGGACGCGGAAGGGGATGCGGGGCGTTGGCAGCCGATGAGCGCCGCCGCTACGAGCACCGTAAGGACGAAGTGCGAGCGTGAGATGCGCATCTTGGGGAGGGGCCTAACCGTGGGCGTCAGTGGCGAGCACAGCGAAGCTGTGCGAGTCCCACTGCACGCCGGGTTAGCTGTGCGGGTGGACGCTGCTATGGCGCCAGCGTGTGGCCGAAACCGGGGACATGCCACGAGCGCCCCGGTGGTGTTCGCAGGGAATGGGGCCGACGGTGGCGTGCCCAGGAGGCGATGAACTGTGATGCTGGGCATTTCGAGAACCCTGGTGCTCTGGCACGGTTGAAGAACAGCGACGCGAATGTGCCGGGTGACGACTGGCAACGGGGAGCGTCAGTAGGGACCGAAGACGCATGGCCGAGTCCGAGCCAGGTGGGCGAGGACGAAGTGGCCCGGGACGAAGTGATGCGGAGCGGTGCGGTCGAAGCCTGGCGCCGCCACGGTCCTGGAGGAAACCGACCGAGCCGATGAATGCGACGTGGGCTCGGATGCCTGCGTGGACGCGCGCGGGACGTGCCCAGCGGGCGAAGGCGTGGGACGGGTGACGGACGTCTCTAGGTTGGCACGGCTAACGTCTGGCATCAGCGGCGAGCGCAGCGAGTC
>JADJZB010000017.1 GCA_016719485.1 Holophagales bacterium | reverse complement strand
CCTCGCCGCTGATGCCAGACGTTAGACCCAAGGCTTTTCATCCATGAATCCGACAGACGCCAACGTAGTCGCCAGCTGCGTCGGTGCCGAGACGCTCCCGGCCTTGCGGCTTTCGGTCGTCCCCGTCAGAGCCGTGCCTTCAACACCGCGTCGGCGTGCGGACACGCTCCTGACCCGCCCAGCACAGTTCCTCCCAGCTTCCTGGGCTCCGGCGCTTCCCGTTCTCTGGCACATCGCTCCTTCCCTCACCGGGCGCCGCCGCCCGAGCCGGGTTCATCCCCGTGCTTCTCAGGGGTCGCCGGTCTCATCACATCGCGGTTCACTCGGGCGGCTCTGGACCCGCATTCAAAACGTGCCGCCAGCCAAGCCGCGCCGGAGCTTCCGTCTCCTCATCCATTCGCCCTGGTCTAACCTCGGGTTGCAGCGGACTCGCTACGCTCGCCGCTGAACCCTGACGTTAGGCGCACGCATCAGAGCCTCATGCTTGACTTCAACACCCGCACTGACCGCCAGCTTCTCGATATCCTCGATTCAATCGAAGCAGACCCGTCCCAGTTCGTTCCCGAAGCACGGGACGAGGCTCTACGCGTCCTCGCCGCTCGTCACGGCACCCTCTCGGTGCCCGCCATCGCAGCCCAGGTGGCAGAGGCGGAGGCTAAACAGGAAGCACGGCTTGACTGGATCGACCGCACCGGCACAGGTCTGGCCCGAGGCCGTCCCTTCGTACCGTCCGATGCACCCGACACAGCGGCTGCAGCTGAAGCCCTCCGCGACGCAATCAAGGTCGTCCGTCTTTCGGTCATTGGAGAGGTCCTGCTCGTCCTGTGCGTTCCGGCTCTCGTTGTCCTTGGCATTCTCGAAGTCGTCGCACCCGAGAGTCCCATTCTCGTTCCGTTCAACGAAATGAGACACCTGCCGTACCTCCGATACATTGGGGTCCTTCCCACCGCAATGGCAGCGCTCCTTTCCGTGGCGTTCGGTCTCTTCGCGCCCTCGACGGCCGTGCTCGTACTCGGTGCGGTCTTCGGCGCGATCCTCCTCTCTGCCCTTTGGCACGTGGCCTTCCGCTTCCGGCACCTGCGCCATCTCAATCAACTCCTCCGCAATGCGAGCGGCGCCTAACCCCGGCATGCAGCGGACTCGCTGCGCTCGCCGCTGATGCCAGACGTTAGGCAACGGAAACGACATCTTGCCTGTCTCGCGCCATACTCGTTCCATGCTCGTGTCGTTCCCCGAGCCCGACTGGCGCGTACTCCACGCGCTGGAAGGCTCTGTGTTCGAGCGACTCGACGCACGGCTGCTTGACGCTGTCCAGGCAGCACTTCAGGCCTCCGGGTCTTCGGCCTCTCGCGTCGCCTCGATCGACACCCTCCTTCGCGAGCGCAATCGGGTCGGCTCAGCCATCGCACCGCTATTCAGGCGTTCGAAGGCTCTCATCCTCGTCGTTACACTTCGCCGCGCCGCGCTCCTCACGGACGAGGAGTTCGGTTCACTGTCCCAAGCTACACGCGAGGCGGTTCTTCGTGCCCTCAGCGTTTCGTAGACCGCCGGTTCTGCACGGGGGGCGCTCCGCTCCCCCCGCGTCCCCCCTCGCAGACCGGCGCGTGGACGCCCGGGCCTTCTCGTCAGGCACCGAGGCGCAGTTGCCCATGAAGAACCCCCGTTCGCATCACGGTCGCCACACCGCCCTCCGCTTCAGCGGTCACCTGCCGTTGCCTAACCCCGGCATGCAGCGGACTCGCTTCGCTCGCCGCTGATGCCAGACGTTAGGCGGTGCTCGGCACTTCAATGACCCTCACTCCCGACACAATCGCGAAGGCGCGGTCCGACACGAAGCTCGCGAAGCTCCTGTCGGCTGAGCTTTGTCGCCTTCTCGGGCCCGGCTCGCCTTCCGACGGCGAGTACGACGCCTTCGTTCTGAAGCTCCGGTCCCTTCCACCCGGCCTCCACGCCATGGCGGCCACATACGAGCTAGACGTCAGCATGGCCCTTGACGACCTCGGCTGGCACTTCTCGAACTGGCACCATGTCGGATTCGCCCATGAGACGCTTCGGGGCCTCCAGGAACTCGGCTCTCCTGAGGAGGCCGCGCTGTTCCAACAAGCACTTCACATCGCTCTGGCTCATTGGGACTTCATCGGGTCGCCCACCTTTCGAGACGCCTACTTGAACTCGCCATTAGAGAAGGCGCTCGACCCAATCAACGACCGCCTCTGGGTCTGCTTCGGCTACCACGGTAACGGTGGCGTAGCCCTCGTCGAAAGGTGGGTCCCATACGCACGAAGACACCCCGATCGGGTCTCCGTCATCAACAACGGCACCGTCTAACCCCGGCATGCAGCGGACTCGCTACGCTCGCCGCTGATGCCAGACGTTAGGCGCCGGCCCCCACAATGAGACACTTCACGCGTTTCGCCTTTAGCTGTGTAGGTGCATACGTTCTCCTCCGCGCCACCGCGCAGTTCGGAGACCGTCACGCCAATCCCTATCTAAACTCCTTTGCGGTCATTCACAGCATCGGCCCACTGCTCGTTCTTCACTTCTTCTTCGCCACCCTCCTACTGACCTGCCTCCTCTTCCCACCTCTTCGGACCGACAGACGGTCCGATGAGCGGTGGGCCTCCTTCCTCGCCTATCTTTCACTCGCCGTCTCTGCACTTGGCATTCTCATTCCCTTCCTTGGCGCTATCGCTGTCGGCTTCGGTCATATGGCTCGGTCGCGTTCCGTCCCTAACGCCGCTCCGCTTGCGCGCGCCCACGCGTACATTGGCCTCGTTCTCGGCTATATCGGACTGGTAGGCTGGTCCGTACTGGCCGTAATCCTCGTCGCAGTCGACACCGGCGCCTAACCCCGGCATGCAGCGGACTCGCTACGCTCGCCGCTGATGCCAGACGTTAGGCCCCTCACGAAAGCCTCAGGTCCTGCAGCATGAAACGCTCTAGCGTCATCCTCCTCATCCTGACAGCAGCCACCGCCGGCTTCGTTCTCGGCGTCTACCTCGGCTTTGCCTACTTCGGCCGGCCTTCTCGTTCGTGGGCGACTCTCGCAGCGGTCGCGTGGTCTGGCGAGTCGGCGTGGCATCACTACCAGAACGCGGAAGACCCCGACGCCCGCGCTGCCCTCGAAGGGCACCTTCGTGTGCTTCAAACTTTCGCGGCTCATCCAGAGTACGAACTCGGCACATCCGTCCATACCGACATCGCGCTCACGTACACGCGTCTCGCCCTCCTCGCAGAGCGGCGGGGCACCTCCACCGAGGCCGCGGCGCTCCTGCAGCGGGCTGTCGCTGAGGCGCGCCTCGGGCACTGGAGGCAACCCACGGCCGAGGCGCTCCGATCCTTCGTCCAGCGCCTCGACCGACCGAGGCCCCTGCCAGCACCGACGCCCCAGCAAACGCCGTCCGGGGCCTAACCCCGGCATGCAGCGGACTCGCTACGCTCGCCGCTGATGCCAGACGTTAGGCCTCTGCTGGGCATCTGGGCTACTCGACCGCTTCTTCCGTCAGGAGAGGGCCTTGCTACGATGACGACGTTTCCCGAAGCTCTTCCGCGGGCCTCCGCCTGGGCGCTCGTTACGGTTGCCGGCGCAGCCGCTCTTGCCTGGAACGTCCACCGCGCCTTCGCGGCAGTACTCGTGCCTGGCTTTCTCTTCACATTGCCGCTCGCCTCGCTCGGAATCATCGATTCTCGGGGGACCGCCATCCTGGTCAACGGCCTCGGATCGTGGGTGGCGTACTCCGTCCTCTTCGCCCTCGTCATTCGGCACCGATCGAAAACGTCCGAGCCCGACGAACCTCACGAGTAGCCAGCACGTCCCGTCGCGCACTACGACACGCCATCGGCCGCGCCAGCTCCCGCGATCCCGATACGAGCGCACACTGCTCAAACGGTCGTTCCTTGAGCCCTGTCGTTCATCCGTCGCGAGGCCTAACCCCGGCATGCAGCGGACTCGCTGCGCTCGCCGCTGATGCCAGACGTTAGGCGACCCTCGCCAATACAGTGAGTATGAAGAAATCCACCTCTCGTCCCGCCCGCCTTCTTGACGCCCAGACCGTCGCGAACGTCGGCCTGTATTACGTCTGCTTCCGCCTCGCTCGCTATGGCTGGAACGTCTCGCCCGCCACTCGCAACGCCAAGGGCTTCGACATCGTCGCGTGCAGTCAGGACGCTGCCCAGACGCGAACCCTTCAGGTCAAGGCCACTACCCGTTCCGGCCCGGTCCTGCTTGGCGCACATCTCGAGCGCGTTGTCGGCGACTTCGTCGTTGTCTGCCGAGGCGTGCTCACGGAAGCACCCGAGTCTTTCCTGCTTACGCCCGAGGAAGCCCGTGCTCTGGCGGTCGGGGTGGAGAAAGACGGTGCCAACGGCTTCTGGCTCCAGCCAAAGGCGTACGACCGCCCCGAGTTCCGCGAGGCCTGGCAGCGGCTGGGCGTCGGCGTTTCCTCACAACGGTCGCCTAACCCCGGCATGCAGCGGACTCGCTCCGCTCGCCGCTGATGCCAGACGTTAGGCCGCTCCCGGAGATCTGCATGACTGACATTTCCTTTCGCGGCTGGTCGCTTTCCTGCGATCCCGTGGCGACCGGCCGGGCGCAGGCGAATGCAGGCGTGCCGGGCGCCGAGCTCTGTGCATGTGACACTTGCCTCAACTTCGCCACCGCTCGACCGGCGCTCTATGACCCGACCACCAGAGCCCTGCTGCGGCAGCTCAGCATCCCCGACCATCGGGAAAGCCACGTCACCGACCTGGGCCCAATACAGCCCGGGTATCGGCTCTACATCGTCCTCTTCCACTTTGTCGGCGAGATTCGCGCGTGTCCCGATGCACCCGCGGACGACATAACGTTTCGACCTCGTACGTACCCCCTGCCTCCGTCGTTCGCGGATCTCTCAGTGGTCGAGATGTCCATCCCAGTTGAGGTTCCCTGGGGCCTTTCCGCTCCCGAGCCCGCTTAACGCGGCCTAACCCCGGCATGCAGCGGACTCGCTACGCTCGCCGCTGATGCCAGACGTTAGGTGGCAGCGTCTGGTGACATACTTGTCGGGTAGACCCGTGAACCGAAGGAGACACAGATGAACCGTCGCTCTCTGTCGCTGGCCCTCGCACTCGGCCTTCTCGGCGGTCTCGTACTCGCCCTCAGCCACACCTTCTTCACTCCGGGCAAGTACATCCTCCTGCCCTGGGCGGGTGTCGTCCTCGGCACCGTCGTCGCAATCAGGGCCGACGGCATCGTGCCCATGTCGCAGCGGTTCACGGTCGGCTTTGTCGCCTTCGCCATCTCCTCGATGGCCCTGTACGTCGCGGTCCTCTTCTCGCCGGGTGTCCACTCTGTCGGCTTGCTTGGCCATGCGTGGCGTCTCGGCGCCCTCCTCGCCGTCGGTGCACTGCTGAACCTCGTCACAGTTCCTCTCTCCCGTCCAGCTCCGTCCCGCTGGGCCCAGGCCGGATAACGCAGGTCGGCCACCACTCCGCGGGCCCACGGTCCGCCCGTCCCTCCCGGCACACGAGCAGCGCCCACCCAGGCCGTGCCGCTTGTGCCCCGTCCATGCCACCTAACCCGGCTTGCAGCGGACTTCGCTGCGCTCGCCGCTGAAGCCACGGTTAGGCTGCTGCGGGTCAGTTGCGGGCTATCCGTCAGTGGCGGATAATCGAGCCGTGCGGTTCGTCGAGACCAAGGTCTTCTCCAGGGTCATCGCGGATCTCATCAACGACGATGACTATCGCGCCCTTCAGACAGCCCTCATCACCCGGCCGCAACTGGGCGCCGTCATTCCGGGTGGCGGCGGCATCCGGAAAGTGCGGTGGGCGGTGCCCGGTCGGGGTAAACGGGGTGGCGCCCGGATCCTCTACTTCTGGGAGGCCGAGCCTGAGGTCTTCTTCATGCTCTACGCCTTTCCCAAGAGCGAGCGCGACGACCTTGCTCCCGGCCAGCTCCGCGCTCTTCGCAAGCTGGCAGAACTGGAGTTCTCATGAAGAAGGCCCTGTTTGAAGAGCTGCTCGAAAGCGTTCGCGAGGCCGGTCGCATTCGTCGCGGCGAGGCCAAGCCCTCGCGCGTCTTCTACTTCACCCCCACGGACGTCAAGGCCATCCGCGCTCGCCTCGGCAAGTCGCAGTCGCAGTTCGCCCTGATGATCGGGGTCAGCGTTTCCACGCTCCAGAACTGGGAGCAGGGTCGCCGGCGCCCCGAGGGCCCCGCTCAAGCTCTTCTCCGGGTCGCCGCTGCCGCTCCTCACATCGTCGCCAAGACCCTTTCCCAGCGGTAGCGGCAAGCGCACCCTAACCCTGCGTGCAGCGGACTTCGCTTCGCTCGCCGCTGACGCCACGGTTAGGCAGGCGCCGCACATCACACCGTCTATGACATCTGATCGCCTCCCTCGTATCCTCGTGATCGTCCACGCCATCGTCCTCGTGGTGGTCGTCGCGCTTCAGCCCGCCGTGCCCCGCTCCGAATCACGCAAATACCGTATCCGCCCCGAGGAATCCCACTGCCTTCCCGGCGGCCGGGGAATCTCGATCGCAATCTCACAGCAGCCCCTCGGAACCGCATTCGTCGCTGAGCGCCTGTGGCATCCCTTCTACTTCCCCGTCTGGCTCAAGACACTCACCGTCCACGACACTCCCTCACTGATCCTGACAGTCCTCGCCACCTCCACCGCGCGGATCCCTCTTCAGTCCTTGCCCCCGTGGCTGCGTTCGTGGCTCACAGCCACCCTCTTTCTCGGCCTTTCATCTGCGCAGTGGTGGTTCCTCGCGAAGGCCTTCAACAGCCTCGCCAAGAGGGTCCGGCACTCCCACGCCACCGTTCCGCCTGCCTAACCCCGGCATGCAGCGGACTCGCTACGCTCGCCGCTGATGCCAGACGTTAGGCAGCTCTCGCTATGCTGACAGTCACCCTTCACTACTCTCCCGCCCTCGTCCGGCGTTCGGTTTTCGCGTACCTGCGTCGCGGCTTCGGAACGGGCACCCTTGTGGCTCTTGCAGGCCTTGTCGCCGCAGCCATGTTCCTCGTCCTCACCGAGCCCGGCTCATGGCTGGCGGGTGCGGTCTCCGGCGCTGTCGCCGTCCTCATCCTTCTGCTCATCGGGCTCTACGTTCTCCACTATCGCCAAGGCATGGCGAAGCTCGCACGCATGCAGCAGCCGCACGCCGTCCTTCAGCTCACCGAGTCAGAGCTCATCGCGTCCTCTCAGGCTGGCTCGTTCTCTGCTCCTTGGTCCACATTCACCGGCCTCTGGCGGTTCTCCGACTTCTGGCTCCTCATCATTGGAAAGGGCCAGTTCATGACCCTTCCACTGGCCGACCTCACCGAAGAAGCACAGACTTTCATCGCATCTCGCATCGGCGCGCAAGGGCAGCCCGCGGCCTAACCCCGGCATGCAGCGGACTCGCTACGCTCGCCGCTGATGCCAGACGTTAGACCCAAGGCTTTTCATCCATGAATCCGACAGACGCCAACGTGTTCGCCAGCGGCGTCGGTGCCGAGACACTTCCCGGCCTTGCGGCTTTCGGTCGTCGCCGGAAGGACCGCGCCTTCAACACCACCGTGGCGTGCCGACACGCTCCTGACCCGCCCAGCAAAGTCCCTCCCAGCTTCCTGGGCTCCGGCGCTTCCCGTCTCTGGCACATCGCTCCTTCCCTCACCGGGCGCCGCCGCCCGAGCCGGGTTCATCTCCGTGCTTCTCAGGGGTCGTCGGTCCCGGTCACATCGCGGTTCACTCGGGCGGCTCAGCACCCGCATTCAAAACGTGCCGCCAGCAAAGCCGCGCCGGAGCTTCCGTCTCCTCTCACGCCCGCCGTGGTCTAACCTCGGGTTGCAGCGGACTCGCTGCGCTCGCCGCTGAACCCTGACGTTAGGCGCCCTTCGCCAGCGACACGACTCTTGTTCCGGCTTCCGCGGCCAGCTCCCCTGCCTCCTCGCAGCGGCCCTCGCTCATGCCGGCCACCCCGACTCGGCCTCCACCCGGCGTCGGCCAGTTCTCGCTCGATCGGACGAACGCCGCGAAAATCGCCTGAACGTCAGGGTCGCTCGCCGCCGCGCGAGCCATCGCGTCCGGCGCCGTTCACTTCTTCAGACGGGCCGCTTTCCGCCACGGTCGTGCGCCCGCTCCTTCGCCGTCGCTCGGCCTCGCTCGTCCGCACCGGCCGCCGTGCTCTTCTCAATCAGCCGCCCATCCTTCGCCTCCGCATACAACGCAGCGATGAGGCCCACCTGCCGGGCCCTTGGTCCCGACCCGGCTGGCACCGCGAGCGCGGCCTTGCGCCAGCCGCCCGCGTCGCCTGCCCAGACCCGACACCTCAATCAACCGGCGGCGCCTAACCCCGGCATGCAGCGGACTCGCTACGCTCGCCGCTGATGCCAGACGTTAGGCGGATGACCCACACAACTCACCCGGAGACTTGAGATGCCTTCCTCGACGGCCAGCATCCAGGAGTTTCAACATTGGGCGGACAGCATCCCATGGGCCACGGTCGCGCCCGAGGCCATTGCGGTCCGCGCCGGATCCTCTACGAGGCCCCAGGCCAGTGGCACGCAGAGCTCGTCGGCTGTTCTCGCTTCGATCCAGACGACTCCGACTGGCCCTGTTCCGAAGTGTTCGCAGCCAGAGAGCCCGTGTTCGTGCTCAGTCACCTCCACGCGGGCTCAACCTGGAACAAGGCGCTCAAGACCTTCGCGCGGGCTTCTCCACACCTACCTCCAGTCCGACAGTCCGGGGCGCGGCGCCTCTTGGCCGCTGAAGCTGTCGCCTTCGGGTTCGTCGACGGCGATCTGGAAATCATTCAAAGCCGCGCGCCGCCTAACCCCGGCATGCAGCGGACTCGCTACGCTCGCCGCTGATGCCAGACGTTAGCCAGCTGACGGAACTCTGTGGTTGTCACTTCGCCCCGGGCATCAAGCGGAGCCTCCCGTAACTCGGAGAACCAAGACATGAAGATTGAGGGCGTGCCTTTCGGCGTCACCGACTGGTCCACTGTTCCGCAGACCACTCATCCCGGCGTTTCCGGCGTCGCGACCTGGCGCACCGTTCAGGCCGGCGATGTTCGTGTCCGCGTCGTCACCTACTCTCCGGGCTATCTTGCCGACCATTGGTGCTCACGCGGCCACATCCTGTTCGTCCTCGAAGGCGAGCTCCTCACCGAGATCCACGGTGGCGCCGTCCACACCCTTTCAGCTGGCACGTCTTACCAGGTCTCCGACGATGTCGCGCCGCACAGGTCCTCCACGAAGACCGGCGCACGTCTCTTCATCGTCGACTGACCGTGCCTCTCCTTCACACCCACTATCAGCAGGCTAACCCCGGCATGCAGCGGACTCGCTTCGCTCGCCGCTGATGCCAGACGTTAGGCATCGCCCGCACGCATCCTTGCCTTCCTCTTCCTCCACGCACTCCCTCATCTACGCCGTCGTTCGGCGCATCCCGCGCGGCCGCGTCGCCACCTACGGCCAGGTCGCGTTCCTCGCGGGTCTTCCCCGTCACGCCCGCCTCGTTGGCTACGCCCTCCACGCACTTCCCGATCACAGCAGCGTCCCGTGGCATCGCGTCGTCAATGTTCAGGGTCGCACCAGCCCGCGTTCCGACGGCATGGGCCACGATCAGCTTCAGCGCCTCATGCTTCAACGCGAGGGCGTCCGGTTTTCACGTCAGGGCGTTCTTTCCCTTGCCCGTTATCAGTGGCACCCGCGTACACCCGCCACCACCTCGTAGCTTCTCCGCATCTCACCGCCGCCGAAGGCACCAGACCAACGTCGTTCGTCATGCACCACGGCCAGCACTTCCCGCCCCGGTTTCGGTCAGCGCTGCCTAACCCCGGCATGCAGCGGACTCGCTACGCTCGCCGCTGATGCCAGACGTT
>JADJZB010000016.1 GCA_016719485.1 Holophagales bacterium | reverse complement strand
GAGGAAGACGAGCCGGATCCCGCTCCCCATGCGCGCTTGAACGGTTTCTCGCACGAAGAAGCCGAAACTCCGCTCCTCGGAGGCACGCTCGGAATCCCGTCGTACCCACTGCCCGAGCCGAAGCTCGTCCTCCGCCGCGCAGCGGGCGGCTGTAGGAGCAGGTCCGTGACGAGCCCGGCCCGACGGCGCGCGGCAGCTCGACGCAGCAGGTCTTCGCCTTCCGCGACACGACCGACCCGCGCGGTTTCGTCGTCCTGATGAAGGCCCATCTCGAGCACATGAAGGTCAGGGGCTACTCGCCCAGGACGGTCCAGTCGGCCGAGTGGTCGATCTCGGATTTCGTCGTCTGGAGCCAGGAGCGGGACGTGATGAAGCCCCGCGACGTGACGAAGCCGATGCTCGAGCGCTACCAGCGAATGCTCTTCTACACGGAGAAGCCGGACGGGAGCCCTCTGACGCTCTCGACGCAGCACCACCGCCTGAGCTTCATCAAGCAGTACTTCAAGTGGCTCGCCCGCGAGAATCACCTCCTCTCGAACCCCGCCTCCGAGCTCGAGCTGCCGAAGGTGGAGAAGCGGCTCCCGAAGCACGTCCTGACGGCGACGGAGGCCGAGGCGATCCTGGCGCAGCCCGACATCCGGAAGCCCCAGGGCCTGAGAGACCGGGCGATCCTGGAGACCTTCTATTCGACGGGGATCCGGCGCACCGAGCTGTCGGGCCTGAAAGTCCACGACGTCGACACCGAACGCGGCACGATCACCGTCCGCCAGGGCAAGGGCCGGCGGGATCGGGTCGTCCCGATCGGGGAGCGAGCCGGAGCGTGGATCGCGAAGTACATCCGCGAGGCCCGACCAGACTTCGTCATCGAGCCGGACCGCGGTTTCATCTTCCTCGCTGGCGAGGGCGAGCCGATCGCGCCGAAGACGCTCAGCCTGTACGTGAGCCGGTACGTGAAGGCGTCCGGCGTCGCGAAGACCGGCTCGTGCCACCTCTTTCGCCACGCCATGGCGACGCTGATGCTCGAGAACGGCGCCGACGTCCGGATGATCCAGGCCATCCTGGGTCACGTGAAGCTGACGACGACGGAGATCTACACGCACGTGGCGATCACGAAGCTCAAGGAAATCCACACGGCCACTCACCCGGCGGCCCGACTGGGAAGCCTTGAACCCCCACCCGGAGGAGACGTAGGATGAGCACGATGACTGCGAAGCCCTTCCGAGTCGTGACCCCCTTCCCCAGTCCCGACAAGACTGCCAAGCGGCTTGGCGTGTCTCGGGACGAGGTGAGGAGGATCGACAAGCTCGTCGCTGCGGTCGTGCAGCGCGCGAAGAAGAGCTCCGCCGATACCGGTCGGACTGGCAAGCGAGCCACCGGCTGAATGGCCGCCCGGAAAAGCCCCAGTCCCAATCCTGAGGACGTCTTCCTCAACATACCTTTCGATGAGGGTACGGCCGCCTCTATCTGGCCCTGATCGCCGGCCTAACGACGATCGGCCTCACGCCTCGCTCCGTGCTCGAGATCCCGCCCGTACAGAATCGTCTGGAACGGCTCATCGAGCTCATTCAATCCTGCGGCTCGTCGATCCACGACCTTTCCCGCGTCGAGCTCTCCCCGAAGAAGCCGCGCTGCCCCCGCTTCAACATGCCATTTGAAACCGGGCTCGCCGTAGCGTGGGCGCATGCCGCACCGTCGAGCACCGCTGGTTTCTCTTGGAGGCCGTCCCTTTCCGCGTGCAGAAGTCGCTGAGCGACGTGAATGGCTTCGATCCCTTCATCCACAAAGGGACGGTCGAAGGACTCTGTAGCGCCTTGACGAAGGCCTTCTACCGGCCTGAAGTCACCACAGACCAGCTTCTGAAGAACTATCGCCGGCTCCGCCCGATTGCCACGGACCTCAAGCAGAGGGGCCGCTTCGATGACCGCTTCAACGGCGCCGCCTTCAAGAACCTCGTCCTCGCCGGACAGAAGCTCGCCGTCATGAGACCGTCGCGTCACCTCCTGATCGCCGAACCCCGGCTGATCCTGGAGGGGATTCCCTTTAGCCGCAAAATGGGCCGCGTGAGACACACGAGGCCCTTCGTGCTCCTGGCCCTGGCGGCGCTACTGGCGCCGCCGCGAGCCGAGGCCTCGCGTACGAGCGTGTGGGAGCAGAACCCACCAGCCGCCTTCTCTGTCGCGAGGACCGAAGCGGCCTCGGCGCTCGCTTCGATCGCGCCGGCCGCCGTCGCTGACGTCGAAGCCGAAGAGCCTCGTCGCTTCGACCTCGGCGACGTCATCCTCGTCGAGCGCGAGCTTGGGCACGAAGAACGCCTCGACCTCGGCCCGCTGACGCTGGTCGACCTCAACCTTCTGCGAGGTCCTCTGTCGAGTTATCCGGAAACTCGCGTCAGGGGTTTCGAGCTACTCCCGCCCTTCCGTGTCGGGGCATCGGCGTCTCTAAGCCTCTGGCCGCGTCGGGCTTGCGGCTCGATTAGCTGCGGACTCGTGTCGGATGGCCCCGAAGACCCGTGGGGGCTGCAGGTTCATAAGTCGCTTGGCTGCCCGCCCGGTCAGACGTGCATGGGAGCGCTCGAGTACGAGAACATCACGACGGTAGGTCCTCGGCGTTCGGCTATGCCGCCAACGATGCGGGCGGTTCCACCGCGTTCACGGGGGTCGTACACGCTTGGATTCTTGAAGGCGACAGGGAACGCACTGATCTCCCCGGGTCTGGCACTCGACCCTGTCACGTTCCGCGATCCGGAGGGCTACTACTTCTCGCCGAGCAACGCCGAGGAGAGCCACGCGATGGCGATCACGGACTCGGTGTACATGGCCGGATTTGTCGGGCAGATGGTGTTTGGGCGAGGAGTCGTAGAAGCACCTGTGAAGCGGCCAAGTCTTCCGAGAAAGGCGACGCGGCGGGGTCAAATAGTCGAGGACGTTAGGGCTGCGGAGACTTACTCGGAGGAGGCCGGATACGAGCGTGCTGCCCCCGGTACCGCGAGGGCAGACTTCAGAGACGCCTTTAGCATCGAGAAGATCGAACTCAAGTCTCTTGACCCGAGATCTCGAAGCTATGTCGTCGAAGACATTGCAAGCAACGGGCTACGAGATCGCCTGAACAAGTACCTCCAGCAGCTGCTTGGGTATAACCGCGCTGAGCCAACGCCCATCAACGTGCTTGAGATTCAGCTTATCCGCGCCGACCAGTTGACCTTCAATCAGGATCTAGTCCTACGCGGATTCATGGCGGACTCGCTAAAGCAGGGTGTTCAAGTAGAGGTTTACGACTACAAGACTGGCGGTCTGGTCATGAAACCACCCGAACCATAGCCAGGCTGCGATATGGCACGTTACGAGCGCATCTACAAGGACTGGTTCTTTCATAGGCTTCCGAAGGGTGTGACCTTCGCCGACTACGAGGCTGGGCCTGGGAAGAAGGACCGAGTCCTCACTGCCGAGCTTGTCGAGCGGATGCGACGAGAGCTGCCGAAGACGATGAGTCGTGTCTTCGACATTAAGAGGGTGCCTCGCGGGGCCGAGGCACTGCAGCTGCTGGATGTGCTGTGGACGCCGGGGATAGCCGATGCACTCATGCAGCGGTCAGATCCAGACGATGAGAACAACGAATTCAAGCTAACGCTCTCAGAACTGGCGGTCTTCACAGGTGACGTCGTCTTGGAAGCGCTTGGAGGGGCATGGCATTACGCGCGCATGCCGAATTTCTTCGAGTCGGTGATTCGCGTCAGTGGCTTCGAGATGCTGGTGTTTCAGACGGTGATGAAGAAGGGCAGTGACGACTTCGGTCACGAGACGCTGACGTCGAAATGCGATGTCTTTCGGAAGATGGTGGCCAGCCGTCGGGGAACTGACGGACAAGACGATGTCGATGCGAATTGATGGCCCCGCGCCGGACGCGGGCCGCGTCTTCACGCCCGGCGGGCTGGGGCTGCGGGCGCGTGGGGTTTGCCCCCCACTCTACGTTCTACGCGACGGGTCTCTGCAAAGAGCACGCCGAGGGCGAGCACCGCACGGCGCCTGCGGGCGCCGTGGGACGGGGGACGCCCCCGGGCGGCTCCGGCGGGAGGGGCGGAGGAGCCGGACGCTCTGCGAGGCGCGCGCCGGGCGGGGCCCCAATTTCCCCGCCCCGTCACGCGCCTCGCATCCCTGCCGCGGTGCGTCGCTGCGGCGAAGTGTCGCCTCCGCGTCCCCTCCTGCGCGCCTGCGGCGCTCCGTCGGCCGCGCGGCGTCAGGGCCGCTTGCCGATAACCGCGGTTATCGGCCCCGGGGCGGCTGAAGTCCCGCTGCGCTGCGCTCCGCGGGGGCGCCCCTCCCGCCTCCGGGTCCGGCCTTCGGCCGGACCTTTGACATAACGTCTGAACGCTATGTCAAACCGCCGGGGGCGAGCGGCGCGCGCTCGATCGCGCGGGCGCTGAAGGGCCTGGACACGGCGCTCGCGAACGCGCCGCCGCACGCGCCTGCGGTGCTCGCGAGCTGCGCTCCTCGGCCCGGCGACGGCGCGAGCGAGCGCCGCGCCAGGCCGTTCTTCATCGGAGGCGTCGGCGTCGCCGACGCGGCGCTGAAGCGCTGGCACTGCGGGCGCGAAGACCGGGGCGCGGACCTCTGCGCTCCTCGCTTCGCTCGGGTGCTCGAGCACCGCGCCCCGAGCGCCCTCGCGCCAGCGCGACCGGGAGCCGCCGGGAGCGGCTAAAGAAAGAAGCCTGGCAGCCCTTCTCGCCGAACTTCTTCTGCACGCGACGGCCCGGAGGCAAACGACGTCTGCCACGGAGGCCGCGCAGGCTAACGATTTCTGCCACTTTCCGGGCGACGTCACGAACGGCACCGCTCGCGCCGCCGATGCCCCCGGCTGCGCCCCGGTCCTCGGCCGTCAAGGAACCGGCTCTACGAGCCTCGCGCTGCGCGCGTCCTTGACGGCCTGCGGGCCGGAGCGCGGTGTCTCTGATATCGCGGAGCCCATTCGGTCTCCGCGTCGACGAGTCGCCGCGGGACGACGCCGAAGCTCGAGCTACTTTCCTCCTTTAGCCGCTTCCCTCGGCGGTCTCCTGGTCGTGATCCTCGTCGGGCTCCGGCGTGGCGCGAGGCGTGCCGCGGTCGCACGCCACGTGACACGCCATGAGGCGCCGCGGCGGCGCTGCCGCCGCCTGGACCAGCCTGGCGACCGGCTCGCGAGCGGCGACGGCCCCGAACGCGACGACGATGAGGAACACCGCAAGGTGGACCACCGTCGAAGCGGCGAGCCGGGTGCCAGGCGATGGCCGCCGCGCAGGGCCGGAGGACGCGGCCCCTTGAGGGCCGTGCCGCAGGCGCGGAGCCGCCTTGCGACGACCCCGGCGCGGCACGAACGCCGTTGTGCCGCGGGGCCGCGGAGCGGCCCTGGAGGCCGGAGGGGCGCCCCCTCGCGGCTGCGCCGCGAGGGACACAGCGGATACGCGTCGGGCTAAGCCGGGCTTAGCCCGCGAGCGGCCCGTGTGCGGCGCGGCACGGAGGCCGCGATCGGCCGCAGTGATGCGACGCGCAGGGGATTCACGGCGCGTGACGGCGAGGGGGGCGCGGGGCCCCCGCCGGCGCGCGGCGTGAAAAGCGGCAGCGCCACCGCCCCTCCGGCCGGAACCGGGGGCGGCGGGGATCTTGGCCTCTGTCCTACGGGATGCTGTTCAGAAACGCCGCGTGGGGGAGATCAGACATCCAGAAGCGGTTATGGCCGTGTGCCCAGGCTCTGCCGTGCGCCATCCAAGCAGGCCAGGCGTCGCGCATCGATTGATCGGTGACCTGCATGCGCGACCAACTGGCTTGAAGCATGTCCCGGTTACGCACCAGGAGCCGGAGAGGCCTCTCTTCAAGCTTGTCGTGGCTCAGGAAAAAGAGCAGTGGGATCTCGAACCGCAGCTGCTTGGCATGAAGGGCTGTGGGCTGGTTTGCGATCGTCCACGCGAGCTCGAAGACATTCAGCGCCATGTAGTAGGCGGCAAGCGCCGTCCGGTATGACTCCTCGTCGTCGAAAATCTCGAGAAGCCATGGCCATTGGGCTGGCAGGACCTGAAGGACTTCCCAGGCCCAGCTGCAGTTTTCCAGAAACGCTGGGGGCCATCCGATGGCGTGTGGATCACGCCACAAAGGCATGTACTTCTCTCCCCATCGTTGCCGGAGAGGGGTCTTGATCAGTGCGATGGCGAGGTCAGCCTGGCCTGTGTGCAGGCAGGCCGCGCCGTGGAGAGCTTGGTACACGTAGACGAAGGTCTTCGGGTAGTCCACGACGGTCGTGGCCCCGTATGCGGGCCACCCAGGCGGAGCGAGGAGATCGTCGACGAGGCTCCGTTGGGATCGAAGCTCGGTATGGCCCGATTCGACGGCGGCCAGGGCCAGCGCGAACAGCGGCGCCAGGGGCGTCAGTGCCCGAAAGAGCGCCTCTTCGGCCGCTTCTTTTTCACGGGGTGGTCCAGATGTCATGTAGGGCGGATGCCACGTCCGCAGCTCGTGGAAGGCGGTGCGTCGCAGCTCTTTGGCCTGGAGTCTCCAGCCGACGAGGTCTGCTCGACGGATCAGGTCCATCGCCGTGCGGTAGATCCGGGCCGGGTCCGCATGCTCTGCGTCGAGCAGCGGAACGGGCGTCGGCTCTGGTGGGGTGGGGGCCACGCTGCCATCGGGCGGAGCTGCGGCAAACGGAGACGGTCCCAGCAGCGGCTTCGGCACGGGAGGCACTCCGTGCAGCTCGTGCACCAGCCGGTCGAGCTCTTCCTCGAAGCGGCCGTCGTCCGTGAAGTCTGCGTAGATCCTCGGGCCGAGGAACGTCGGCGTCTTCTCGGTGCCGTCTGCGTGTCGCACGATCGGGATGAACTTCCGTGTGCCGACGTCGTGGACGAGCTCCGCCGTGACGATGAGCCGCTCGTATCCCACGCCGCCGCGTCCCTCGGAAGCCTTGCGCAGGTACTCCGGAGTGCAGATGACCAGAACACGGGACGCCTGCCGCACCCCGTCCTCCATGAACCGAGTGGGGTCGTCGCCGAGCTGCAGGTCCCACTGATCGAGGATCGCGTCGATGCCCTTCTCACGCAGGCTGGTGGCCAGCGTGGCCACCCAGCGCTTGTGCTCGGGGGAGTCGTGGGAATAGGAGATGAAGACCGGCGGTGCGTCCGTCACGATCGCCGAGGAGATTACGCTCCCGCAGTCCACTTCTTGGCTTCGTGCTGAAGGATGAGGGAATCGAGCACGGCCTTGGCGACCTTCTTCTCCTCGGCATCGAAGTGGCTGAGCGCTTCGAACTGAAGGCGGAGGTCCTCGTCGGGGCCGCGCTCGTGCTTGCCGAAGACTAGCTCGTCGGCGGAGACCCCCAGCGTTTCTGACAGACGCCGTATGGCTTCCAGGGAGGGCTGGGAGCCGCCGGCCTCATAGCGGTGGATCTGGATGACCGAGATTCCTGCGCGCTCGGCGAGATGCTGCTGAGTCAGGCCCTTGGCCTTTCGGAGAGTGGTCAGGCGCTGGGGGAAGTCGGTGCTGGCCATGAACGCGAGCACCTTAACCAGCGTGTCAGGCGGGGGCCGGCCGATCCCGTCTTTCATGATATGAAGAAACTAGCATAAAAGATAGTTGACGCCTATCCTTTCCGGAGGAGGTCCGCCATGGCCCGAATCCCTGATGACCTCTTGAACCGGGTCCGGAGTGAGGTCCCGCTCGAGCGCCTCGCCGAGGCGAGGGGCGTCGAGCTGAAGAGGCACGGCGCGGATCTGATCGGCCGCTGCCCCTTCCACGACGACCGGGAGCCCTCCCTCGTCGTGACTCCGGCGAAGAACCTCTGGCACTGCCTCGGTGCGTGCCAGACAGGTGGCTCGCCGATCGACTGGGTGATGAAGGCCGAGGGGGTGAGCTTCCGGCACGCCGTCGAGATCCTGAGGGCCGACTTCTTCCCGACCTCGCCCTCGCTGGATGGCCCGCCGAAGCACACCAGCGTCCCGCAGCTCGCCTCGCCCGTCGACCTCGACGCCGACGATCGCGAGCTGCTCGGGCAGGTGATCGGCTACTACCACCAGACGCTGAAGGAGAGCCCGGAGGCCCTCGGCTATCTCGAGAAGCGGGGCCTCGTGCATCCCGAGCTCATCGACCGCTTCAAGCTCGGCTACGCGAATCGCACCCTCGGCTATCGCCTCCCCGCCATGAACCGCAAAGCCGGCCAGGAGATCCGAACGCGCCTCCAGAAGCTGGGGATCCTCCGCGAGACCGGCCACGAGCACCTTTCGGGATCGTTAGTCATCGGGATCTTCGGCGAAGGCGGCGAGGTCCTCGGCGCCTACGGCCGCAAGCTCCTCTCCAACCTCCGCCCCGGCACCCCGATGCACCTCTACCTCCCCGGCCCTCACCGCGGCGTCTTCAACGTCGAAGCCCTCGTCTCCTCGAAGGAAGTCATCCTCTGCGAGTCGCTCATCGATGCCCTCACCTTCTGGTGCGCGGGCTTCCGCAACGTCACGGCCTCCTACGGTGTCGAGGGCTTCACGCACGACCACCTCGCGGCCTTCAAGACGTACGGCACCGAGCACGTCCTGATCGCCTACGACCGTGACGACGCCGGCGACAAGGCGGCCGAGAGCCTCGGGAAGAAGCTCCAGGCCGAAGGGATCGGCTGCTCGCGCGTCCAGTTTCCGAAGGGGATGGACGCCAACGAGTACGCGCTCAAGGTCCAGCCACCCGCGAAAGCTCTCGGCCTGCTTCTACGGACGGCCGTCTGGATGGGCAACGGGAAGCAGCCGGAGAGCGTCACGACGACAACCGCCACGACGGCTACGGCGCCGGGTGCCGCTGCCGCGGCGCCCGCGCTCACCGCGGTGCCTGCGCCGCCTCCGGCCACTCCGGTCCCTGCCTCGCCCGCCTCACCAGTCTCGCCCGTCCCTGTCGTAAGCTCGTACGAGCAGCCGGCCCCTTTAGCAGCTAAAGAAAAGAAGCTTCAGGGCGATGCCTCGCCGACGACCCCCGATCTCGACGAGGTCCTCGTCCCCCTCGGCGATCGCCGCTACCGCCTGCGGGGCCTGAGAAAGAACCTCGCCTGGGGCGTCCTGAAGCTCAACGTCCTCGTCACCCGCGAAGGCCCCGAGGCCGAGGCCCTCTTCGCGCCCCCGTCGCCACTCTCCGGCTTCTTCGTCGACACACTCGACCTCTACTCGGCGCGGCAGCGTGCTGCCTTCGAGAAGCAGGCTGCGCACGAGCTGGGGCTGATCGAGGAGACCATCAAGCGCGACCTCGGCCAGCTCCTGCGGAAGGCCGAGGAGCTTCAGCAGGAGAGCATCCGCAGGACGCTCGAGCCGAAGGAGAAGGCCGTCCTCCTCAGCGAAGAGGAGACGGCCGAAGCCCTCGAATTCCTGAAAGACCCGCGGCTCCTGACCCGCATCCTCGAAGACTTCGAGACCGGCGGCCTCGTCGGGGAGGACACCAACAAGCTCACGGCCTACCTCGCGGCCGTCTCGAGAAAGCTCGACAAGCCGCTCGCCGTCATCGTCCAGTCGAGCTCCGCGGCGGGGAAGTCGGCGCTCATGGAGGCCGTCCTCGGTTTCGTCCCGGAAGAGGAGCGGGAGAAGTACTCGGCCCTGACGGGGCAGTCGCTCTTCTACTTCGGCGAGGGCAAGAGCCTCCGTCACAAGATCCTCGCCATCGCCGAGGAGGAAGGTGCGGAGAAGGCCGGATACGCCTTGAAGCTCCTCCAGTCCGAAGGCGAGCTGTCGATCGCCTCCACCGGCAAAGACCCGCAGACGGGGCGCCTCGTCACGCAGGAGTACCGGGTCGAAGGGCCGGTGATGATCTTCCTGACGACGACGGCGATCGAGATCGACGAGGAGCTCCTCAACCGCTGCCTCGTCCTGACGGTCGACGAGAGCCGCGAGCAGACCAGGCGCATCCACGAGCTGCAGCGGCGGGCCTCGACGCTCGACGGCATCCTGGCCTCACGCAGGAAGCCGAAGGCGGTGAAGGTGCACCGCAACGCCCAGCGTCTCCTGCGCCCGCTCCTCGTCCACAACCCCTTCGCCGCGCGCCTCACCTTCCTCGACGAGAAGACGCGGATGCGGCGCGACCACGTCAAATACCTCAAGCTCATCGAGGCCATCACGCTCCTCTTCCAGTACCAGCGGGAAGTGAAGGGCCTGACCGTCGACGGGGAGGTCGTCGAGTACGTGGAGGCCACCCTCTCCGACGTCGCCCTCGCCAACCGGCTCGCCTCCGAGGTCCTCGGCCGGAGCCTCGACGAGCTGCCGCCGCAGACGCGGCGGCTTCTCGTCCACCTCGACGACCTGGTCACGTCCGTCTGCGAGAAGCAGGGAGTCACGCGGGAGGACCTGCGCTTCTCGCGCCGGGACGTGAGGATCGCGACGGGCTGGGGTGACACGCAGCTGCGGATACACCTCGATCGGCTCGCGGCGCTCGAGTACGTCCTCGTCCACCGTGGCGGCCGAGGCCAGAGCTTCGTCTACGAGCTCCTCTGGCGCGGTGAAGGGAAGGACGGACGGCCCTTCCTGCTGGGCCTCCTCGACACCGCCGCCCTCGTCGATCCCATCGATGAGGAGGCGGCTCCCGCGACTACGACTGAGACCTCGCGGGGGGAAGAGGGCCACCTCGCGGGGGGATCGCGGCCCCATCGCGGGGCCTTCGCGGGGGGGTCGCGGGGTGAGGAAGACGAGCCGGATCCCGCTCCCCATGCGCGCTTGAACGGTTTCTCGCACGAAGAAGCCGAAACTCCGCTCCTCGGAGGCACGCTCGGAATCCCGTCGTACCCACTGCCCGAGCCGAAGCTCGTCCTCCGCCGCGCAGCGGGCCGGCTGTAGGAGCAGGTCCGTGACGAGCCCGGCCCGACGGCGCGCGGCAGCTCGACGCAAGCGGGTCTTCGCCTTCCGCGACACGACCGACCCGCGCGGTTTCGTCGTCCTGATGAAGGCCCATCTCGAGCACCTGAAGGTGAGGGGCTACTCGCCCAGGACGGTCCTGTCGGCCGAGTGGTCGATCTCCGACTTTGTCGTCTGGTGCCAGGAGCGGGACGTGATGAAGCCCCGCGACGTCACGAAGCCGATGCTCGAGCGCTACCAGCGGATGCTCTTCTACACGGAGAAGCCCGACGGGAGCCCTCTGACGCTCTCGACGCAGCACCACCGCCTGAGCTTCATCAAGCAGTACTTCAAGTGGCTCGCCCGCGAGAATCACCTCCTCTCGAACCCCGCCTCCGAGCTCGAGCTGCCGAAGGTGGAGAAGCGGCTCCCGAAGCACGTCCTGACGGCGACGGAGGCCGAGGCGATCCTGGCGCAGCCCGACATCCGGAAGCCCCAGGGCCTGAGAGACCGGGCGATCCTGGAGACCTTCTATTCGACGGGGATCCGGCGCACCGAGCTGTCGGGCCTGAAGATCCACGACGTGGACACGGAACGCGGCACGATCACCGTCCGTCAGGGAAAAGGCCGGAGGGATCGTGTGGTGCCTGTCGGCGAAAGAGCCGGGGCGTGGATCGCGAAGTACATCCGCGAGGCCCGACCAGACTTCGTCATCGAGCCGGACCGCGGTTTCATCTTCCTCGCTGGCGAGGGCGAGCCGATCGCGCCGAAGACGCTCAGCCTGTACGTGAGCCGGTACGTGAAGGCGTCCGGCGTCGCGAAGACCGGCTCGTGCCACCTCTTTCGCCACGCCATGGCGACGCTGATGCTCGAGAACGGCGCCGACGTCCGGATGATCCAGGCCATCCTGGGTCACGTGAAGCTGACGACGACGGAGATCTACACGCACGTGGCGATCACGAAGCTCAAGGAAATCCACACGGCCACTCACCCGGCGGCCCGACTGGGGAAGCCTTGAACCCCCACCCGGAGAGACGTAGGATGAGCACGATGACTGCGAAGCCCTTCCGAGTCGTGACCCCCTTCCCCAGTCCCGACAAGACTGCCAAGCGGCTTGGCGTGTCTCGGGACGAGGTGAGGAGGATCGACAAGCTCGTCGCTGCGGTCGTGCAGCGCGCGAAGAAGAGCTCCGCCGATACCGGTCGGACTGGCAAGCGAGCCACCGGCTGAATGGCCGCCCGGAAAAGCCCCAGTCCCAATCCTGAGGACGTCTTCCTCAACATACCTTTCGATGAGGGGTACGGCCGCCTCTATCTGGCCCTGATCGCCGGCCTAACGACGATCGGCCTCACGCCTCGCTCCGTGCTCGAGATCCCGCCCGTACAGAATCGTCTGGAACGGCTCATCGAGCTCATTCAATCCTGCGGCTCGTCGATCCACGACCTTTCCCGCGTCGAGCTCTCCCCGAAGAAGCCGCGCTGCCCCCGCTTCAACATGCCATTTGAAACCGGGCTCGCCGTAGCGTGGGCGCATGCCGCACCCGTCGAGCACCGCTGGTTTCTCTTGGAGGCCGTCCCTTTCCGCGTGCAGAAGTCGCTGAGCGACGTGAATGGCTTCGATCCCTTCATCCACAAAGGGACGGTCGAAGGACTCTGTAGCGCCTTGACGAAGGCCTTCTACCGGCCTGAAGTCACCACAGACCAGCTTCTGAAGAACTATCGCCGGCTCCGCCCGATTGCCACGGACCTCAAGCAGAGGGGCCGCTTCGATGACCTCTTCAACGGCGCCGCCTTCAAGAACCTCGTCCTCGCCGGACAGAAGCTCGCCGTCATAGACCGTCGCGTCACCTCCTGATCGCCGAACCCCGGCTGATCCTGGAGGGGATTCCCTTTAGCCGCAAAATGGGCCGCGTGAGACACACGAGGCCCTTCGTGCTCCTGGCCCTGGCGGCGCTACTGGCGCCGCGAGCCGAGGCCTCGCGTACGAGCGTGTGGGAGCAGAACCCACCAGCCGCCTTCTCTGTCGCGAGGACCGAAGCGGCCTCGGCGCTCGCTTCGATCGCGCCGGCCGCCGTCGCTGACGTCGAAGCCGAAGAGCCTCGTCGCTTCGACCTCGGCGACGTCATCCTCGTCGAGCGCGAGCTTGGGCACGAAGAACGCCTCGACCTCGGCCCGCTGACGCTGGTCGACCTCAACCTTCTGCGAGGTCCTCTGTCGAGTTATCCGGAAACTCGCGTCAGGGGTTTCGAGCTACTCCCGCCCTTCCGCATCGGGGCATCGCCGTCTCTAAGCCTCTGGCCGCGTCGGGCTTGCGGCTTCCCTTGCCTCGGACTCGTGTCGGATGGCCCCGAAGACCCGTGGGGGCTCAGGACGTTCTTCACTGCCGACGTCGGGCCAGGGGATGTTTTGCCGACGCTCAACATGGAGACCGGTAACACAGCTGTCGATGCAGTACTTGGGGTTGGGAACAACCTCTTCAACCTCGCCGCGAAGTTCGTGAACGCGGGCATGAACTTCGGCAAGGGCGCGGCAGTCGTACAGGACAAGCTCGACGAGAAGGTTGCAGAGAAGGGGATCGCCTGTCGTGGCTGCACGAGCTTCGGCATTGACATGGCTGGGGCCCTTAGCGGGACTCGCGAAGCGCAGGCAGCGTACGAGGTCCTCGGTGCCTACGGCCGGGCCCTTAGCGGTCGATTCGCGCCCGCGCCTGCGGTGGGAGCCGGGGAAGCGGGAGCTGCGGTCGAGAAGAGTAGCTCGCCGAGTCAGCTGAAGGCGGGAAGGTCCTGGGAAGAGGCCGAACTCGCCAGCCTGGGCAAGACGAAGAACACAGAGGTGTGGCGGCCAACGCCAGAGGACATTGACAGCGCTGCGTTCAAGACAGTGGTCGGTCCTGCGAAGTACACGCCGAAGGGTCTCCCGGTAGGCACCAGCGTAGACGTCGCAGAGGCGGGTGGAAGTATCGAGATCAAGGGCGGTACGAAGGTGCTCGAGTCTTCCTACCAGCTACGCTTGCAGACGTATCACGCCCTGAAGACGGAGACTCCACTGACAATCCGAACAGCTCGGCCGGTGAATCCGACCTTTGCCGACTGGCTGAGCAGGTGGGGGGTCAACGTGGAGAATCCCTCTGTAGTGAAGCCCGCGACGGGAGGTGCGCCGTGAGGGAACGGTACACGCGTCACCAGGTCGCGCGTGGTACGAGAGCCGATGCTGAGGTCGGGAGTAAGTGGTACCTGCTGAAGAAGGTGCCTGTCCTTCATGCCACCTATCAGGTGCGGTTACTTGCCTTCCGCGCCCAACAGGAGCACAGGCAGCTGGTGATTCGCGTACCCCCTGTTTTCAAGGCCGGTCCTTCACTTCGCGATCTAGTCCGCGAGCTGAAGGGCGTTATCCGCATCGAGAAGAGTGATCGCTGAATGGGCCTGTATTTAGCTGTCTTTGATGGCGACGAAGAGCTCGAAGGTGTGGAGGTCGGCTCATACGCCGACTTCGGGGCGTTTCGCGACACTGTGGCCGAAACCCTTGAACGAGGCGCGATTGGATCGCGCTTCCCGACCCTAATGCTTCATTCGGACTGCGACGGTAGCTGGTCGCCCGAGGAGGCTGAACGACTGCGAGAGGAACTGATGCAGATTGCGGATGAATTCCGAAAGCTGCCCCCACTCGAGCTGAAATCTGGCAGCTGGCAAGCCGAGGTCACGAGGAGACTGGGCATTAGGGCGACCAACCTGTACGAGGCCTTCATCGATGTCGATGGCGAGCCACTGATCGAGAGACTCGCGCAGCTGACGGAGGTTTCTTGGAGGAGCGGCAGGGAGATTCTCTTTCAGTGACTGGCGGACCGAGGCCTGGCTTCCGGACAGCGACCGAATGTGGTCTAGTCCCGCGCTGTCGAGCAGCATGTCGAAGGCGAGCACGGCACGGCGCCAGCGGGCGCCGTGGGAACGGGGGAGCCGCCCCCGGCGGCTCCGGCGCGCGGGGCGAGGAAGGTACGGGCGCGAGCACGGCGCGCGCCGGGGGCCCCTCCTCGGACCTCCCTCCGTCACGCGCCGTGCAGCGCCCCGCGGCCCAAAACTGCTTTGGGCCGCGCCGGCTGAAATGAGGCGCTCCGCTTCGCTACGCGCAGGCCCCGCGCGCCTCCGGGGCATCGCCTCCACTCGCTGACGCTCGCTGCGGCGACGCCCTGCGGCCTAACAGAGTTAGGCCGACACCGCCGAGGGCGAGCGGAGCTCGCTACGCTCGGTCGCTGAAGGGCCTGTCACGTCGCTCGCGAACGCGCCGCCGCACGCGCCTGCGGTGCTCGCGAGCTGCGCTCCTCGGCCCGGCGACGGCGCGAGCGAGCGCCGCGCCAGGCCATCGAGCAGCGGAGGCGTCGGCTATGCCGACGCGGCGCTGAAGGCGCTGGCACTGCGGGCGACGAAGACCGGGGCGCGGACCTCTGCGCTCCTCGCTTCGCTGCGGTGCTCGAGCACCGCGCCCCGAGCGCCCTCGCGCCAGCGCGCCCGGGAACCGCCGGGGACGACCGCGGCTAAAGAACGAAGCCTCGCAGCCCTTCTCGCCGAAAGTCTTCTGCATGCGACGGCCCCGAGGCAGACGATGTTTGCCACGGAGGCCGCCGAGGCTAAGGATTTCTGCCACCTTCTCGCCGTCGTCACGAACCTTGCCACCGCCGTCACGAAGGACGCCGTGAACGCCGCCGACATCCCCGGCTGCGCCCCGGTCCTCGTGCGTCAAGGCACGGCCCTGCGGGCCTCGCGCTACGCGCGTCCTTGACGCCCTGCGGGCCGGGGCGCGTCGTCGCTGATATCGCGGAGCCCATTCCGGTCTCCGCATCGACGAGTCGCCGCGGGACGACCCCGAAGCCCGAGCTTTCCTCTCCTTAGCCGCTGCTCTCGTCGGTCTTGTCCTCGTCGGCGCTGTCCTCGCCGAGGTCGTCGTCTTCGTCGCGGCTCTCGTCCTCGTCCGCCCTGGCGGGAGGCTGCGCGCGCGAAGGTGCCCGAGCGCGGGACTGCGGCCCGCGCGAGAGGACCGCAGCGCGGCCTTGCGGCCGCACTGCCAGGGCCTTGAGCGCCGCGCCGTGAGGCGCCACCGCTGAAAGGATGCCCGGCGCGGGGGCTGCACGGGCGCGCCGAGGCCCGAGCAGGTCACGCGCAGGGGCTCGGCCGTGCCCGGCCTCGCAGCCCGCGTGACGGGCCTTTAGCTGCTCGCGCGGCCGTGAAGCGGAAGCTCAGCTTCCGTAGGCCGCGCGCTCCTTGCGACCCCGGCGGTGACGGCCCCAACTCCGTTGGGCCGCAGGGCCGGCTTGGCCGGCCCCGGAGGCGGGAGGGGCGCCCCTCGCGGCCGGAGGCCGCGAGCTTGAGGCTGCTCCGTGGGGCCGAATGCGCATTCGGCCCCAGCGGCCCTTGCGCGACGCGGCGCGGAGGCCGCCCTCGGCCGGAGGGACGCGGCGCGGGAGGGATTCACGGCGCGTGACGGGCAGGGGAAATTGGGGCCCCGCCCGGCGCGCGCCGTGAAGAGCGGCGGCTCGATCGCCCCTTCCGCCGGAGCCGCCGGGGGCGGGGATCGGATCCTCTCGGTGCGCTCCGGTGCTCCGTTACAACGAGCCGGGGGTCGACCCGGGCGGCGGAACGAGGCAGAGGTAAGCCTGGCCCTGCAGCCTTCTCAGCGTCGGCGCTCCGAGCGACGGTTTCCCTTGGCGGAGTTGTGCTTGCGGCAAAGAAGGGCGGCATTCGAGAGGACCGTGCGGCCGCCCTTGCTGAACGGCCGGACGTGGTCGGCCGTGAAGTCGTCCCAGCCGAGCCGCCGGCCACACCCCTTCGCCGTGCACTTTCGATCGGTCGCGGAGTTGAAGAGGATGCGGCGCTGCTCCGAGCTGAAGAGTCGCCGCTCGTCGGTCCTCTCGAAGAGGCTCCCGAGAAGTCCGCGGAGGATCTCCTCGCGTTTCTGCCGCTTCGTGATCTCGTCGGTCCCTTCCAGCACGGTCAGCAGGTACTCGCGGTACAGCTCCTCTCCGGGGCCGGCCCCCTCGGCGCGACGCTGCCTCTCCCGCACCGTGTCGACGCCATTCGAGAAGGAGACGAGCAGGTCCCACGCGAGCCGATTCCGGCGCCGATCGGTCAGGATTAGCCCCTCGCTCTCGAGCCGGGCCACGAGGACCGCGAGCGAGTAGAAGTCGGAGATCTTGCTGAAGCGCGTCCGGCCCAGGTCGGGGAACAGTCGGCGGACGCGGTTGAGAGCGCTCACCGTCAGTCGGGAGGCCTTCTCGAGCTGGTGGGCCGTCATGCTCCCGGACTGCATGACACGGTCCAGGGCGGCCTTCTTATTGATCACGTCACCCTTGCTGATGGAGAGCATCAGCTCGCACATCAGCTCGACGTCCTTCATGCGGAGGATCTGGCCGGCGCTCAGGATGCGCTGAGCCTTGAAGTACCCCTCGAACCTCCGCGCCAGGCGGGCGGCCTCCTTGAGGAAGTCGTCGTCGTAGAACTTCGCCTTCCGCTTCTCGGCGGCGGAGAGGGCCTTGCCGGTCGAGTTGATCTTCACGAACAGGTCGATCACCTCGGACAGCTCGCCGTCGACCTGGATCGTCAGGAGCGTGTAGCCCTCGATCTTGTGCTGCTGCCGGCGACGCTTGAGCTTGTCCCAGTCGACCCAGTCCTTCTCGTCCTCGCCAGGCAGCTGGATCTTCTTCGTAGCGAAGCGGTTTCCGCGGATCCGGCCCGTGAACCTCAGGATCGTCTCGATCCGCTGCTTGCCGTCGATGACGTCGAAGTAGATCTGGCCGTCGGTCTCGCGCCTGTAGAAAAAGACGGAGGGAAGAGGGTAGCCGCGCAGGATGCTCTCGATCAGCTTCTGCCGGTCGCTGTCCGTCCAGACCGAGTCCCGCTGAAACCCCGGCGAGAGATTGAGCCGGCCCTTCTCGTAGAGGTGGATGACGTCCTGGACCGTCCTGGGGGAGCTCTCGTAGCGAAGGCTCATCGCATCCTCTCGGGTATGGAATCGTGCGAGCCGGGGGCCATGCTGTCCGTGGCGGAAGCCGCAGGTCGTCGCGCCACGTCTCAGTGAGGCGCGTGAGGTCCGAGGAACTTCTCGCCGTTGTAATGGATCATGTGAGAGGGGCTGTCGGCGAGCCAGACCTCGGTCTCCCAGGCGATGTCGGCCATGTGGCGGCGGTACTCGTCCCGATCGGGGAAGGCGCTGACGTAGACGCGCGGGAGAGGGCAGTCCTTCATCACGAGCTCGAGCTCCTTCTTCCGTTTCGGGGAGACGGGTCCGTGCGATGTCACCGCTTCGATCAGGAGGAGCCAGCCCTTCTCCGGCATGTGCAGGACGACGTCGGGGAGCTTGCCGTGTTTCGTCACGGGGATCTTCAGCGCTTCGAGAGCCCCGGCGTCCACGTGGAGGTCCTTCTCGGCCGTGTCGCCGAGATAGAGCAGGCGCGCCCCGGGGGCGAAGATCTGAGCGAACGACTCCACAATCGCCTTCTGAAGCATGTTGTGCTCGCCGGGCGAGAGCGTCAGCTCCTGGCCGGAGGACAGGACCACAGCCACCCTCTGCCCGACGCGGGCGGCGCGGTACAGCTCGAGAAGGGCGCCGTGGCTCTTCCCGAACTTCTCGGCCTCGGCCTTGAAGGTGCTCGTCCCGAACGCCCGCACCACCGTCAGCGCATCCGCGGTCAGGGCGTAGTGCGTCCGGGGGCTGTTGACCGGCAGGGTGGGATCGTCGGGATTGCGATCGACGACGCGGGCCTGCTCGAGCTGGTGGATCACCTGCCTCCGGAACGTCTCCCGCGTGTTTTCTGCGTAGACCTTCCTGTACGTCTCGCCGACCCACTCCTTGATCGCGTGGATCTTCAGCGACGGCTGAACGGCCGAGGCCCACGGCGTCTTCTTGCCGATGCCGGCCAGGGCCAGGAGCGTGTAGGAGGCGATGTCCGTCTGCTGCTGAGGGGGAAGGCCGAGCGCCTTGAGGATCTTCTTACCGTCTTCGAGCTTACCCATGCCGTCCGATCTCGGCCCGCAGAACCGCGGGCACGTGGAGGATCCGCGTCATCACGTCTTCGGCGCGCCGGGCGGCGTCGGGGCTGCCGAGCAGCTCCTCGCCGATCGCCGTGATCTCACGGAGAGCGGGGAGAGGCAGCGCGCGCAGCTCCGTCGCATTCACCTGCGTGTTGCCGTTGGAGACGCGGAAGTAACGATCGAGAAGGGCGCTTCCGATCACTGCCGAAAGCCCCGTCGCCTCGGCGCGCGTCAGCGACCCGCGCAGGCGGTAGATGTAATTGAGGTGATTCTCCAGAGCGAGGGTGCTTTCGGAGAGCTCGCGTCCGTAGAGCGGCGCGGCCACCAGCCGACGCGCTTCCTCCTTGGCCGAGAACCTCCGCATCACCACGTAGTTATCGCTCGGCAGGAGGAGCTTCTGCGTCGACGGCTCCACGCGGAAGAACTGCGGCTTGTGGACGCCAGGGATCGGCCAGCGCACCGCCATCGATTGCACGTGCTGAAGCCACAGGAGCGGCACCGCCTCCTCGGCGGCGTCCGCCTCATACAGCAGGCTCTCCCGTGCCCGGAACGCCACCACCGGCCCCGTCGAGACCGACAGCCCGAGCGACCCGAGCGTCTGAGGCCAGGCGCGCACGAACGAAAGCACCTCGTCGTCCGTCTCCGCGGTCGGGATGTGCAGGACGAAGTCGCGCGAGCGCAGGTCGACCACCGACTCCAACGGCACCGTCCGCGTCCTCGGCCGCCCGAGGTCCGACACCCCCGCGCTCGTGCTCACCTGCACGCTGGCGTCCGGCGCGGGCTTCGCCTTGCGGGCCCGGACGATCACATTCTCCTGAAGCACCTCGTCCTTGGAGAACGCGTCCTGGCGCGAATCGAACAGGTGCACCGTCTCGGGCGTCACCTGTGAGAAGAGGTGCTCGCGGAAGCTCCGGAAGTAGTCCCCCGTCGTGAAGCTGCGGGGCGTGATGCTCACCATCACCCCCTTCTCGGCCAGCAAGCTCGCCGTGATCGCCAGGAACAGCGCGTAGATATTCGGCTGCCCGTGCACGATCTCGGCGGCCGCGCGGGCGCGGGGGTCGGCCTTGGAGAGCTTGAAGTAGGGGGGATTCAGGATCGCCACGTCGTACGGGTCGGGAGTCGCGCTCTCGAAGAGCGACGTCGACAGACACGAGGCATTCGCCCGGACGAAGTCTGTCTCGTGCACCTTGAACGTCATCTCGATCCCGCGAGCCGCCAGCCATACCTGAGCTCGAGAGAGCGCCCCGTTGCAAACCCGGGCCAGGCCGTGGTCCACCTCGAAGGCGTCCACGTGGACCGGCCCGGCGCCGTCGGGAAGCTCCTCCAGAAGCGCGCACGCCAGCACCCCGGAACCCGCGCCCGGATCGAGGATGCGGCGGACCCGGCGGCCCGGACGGGCCAGCCGGGCCATGAAGCGGGCCACGGGCACCGGCGTGAAGTACTGCCCCAGCTCCCGTCGCCGCTCGGCCGTCTGCTCCTCAAGGTGCAGCCCGCCGAGAAGGGCGGCCTCTTCCGCAGGGCTCCCTTCCAGTGGGAGCGCCAGAGGTGTCGGCCGTGCGGCGGTCGCGGCGTTTGCCTTCATTCCGACTCGATTCTAGGGAGGAGAGCCCTCAGCCGACGAGCTTTCGGATCTTGCCCTTGGCGATCATCGCGTCGATCAGCTCGACGACGGTCTCCTGGTCGTGCCGGGGCATCTGCTCCAGCTCCCGGAACCTCTCCAGGAGCCGCACGTTACGGATCGGCATCTCCGGGGCGGCGCTGACGTCGGCGAACAGCTCCTCGGGCGAGGCCCTGAGGGCGCGGACCAGCTCGAGCAGCTTGGCGACCGTGGGGAAGGACGTGCCCATCTCGTACTTACTGACCTGTCGAGGATGGAGCTCGATCATCCCCGCCAGCTCCTTCTGCGAGAGGCCCCGCCGCTGACGGGCGTCTTTCAGGCGGCGCCCGAAGGAAACAGAGTCCCGGGTCCGTTCCATGAGGAGGAGGGTAGACATGACTCACGATCCTCCTTGAATGATACGCATATAAAGGGTAGTTTACTAGTACGCATCAGGAGAGAAACAACCCTCTTGACGCCCTCTCCCGGAAACAGGGTTTTCGACGAAGGGAGCCACGACATGGCGCGCATCCCCGACGAGCTGCTCCAGAGGGTCCGGCAGGAGGTCAGCCTCGAACGTTTGGCCGAGGCCCGGGGCGTCGAGCTGAAGAGGCACGGCGCCGACCTGATCGGCCGCTGCCCCTTCCACGACGACCGCGAGCCGTCCCTCGTCGTCACCCCGGCCAAGAACCTCTGGCACTGCCTCGGCGAGTGCCAGACGGGCGGCTCGCCGATCGACTGGGTGATGAAGGCCGAAGGGGTGAGCTTCCGGCACGCCGTCGAGATCCTGCGGGCCGACTTCTTCCCGACGATGGCGTCGCTCGATGGCCCGCCCCAGCGCTCCACGGTCCCGAAGCTCGCACCCCCTGTTGACCTCGACGCCGACGACCGCGAGCTCCTCGGCCAGGTCATCGGCTACTACCACCAGACGCTGAAGGAGAGCCCCGATGCCCTCGGGTATCTCGAGAAGCGCGGCCTCATGCACCCCGAGGTCATCGACCGCTTCCAGCTCGGCTATGCCAACCGCACCCTCGGCTATCGCCTCCCCGCCATGAACAGGAAGGCCGGCCAGGAGATCCGAACGCGCCTCCAGAAACTCGGGGTCCTCCGCGACAGCGGCCACGAGCACCTGAACGGCTCACTCGTCGTCCCGATCCTGGGCGAAGGGGGCGAGGTCCTCGGCGCCTACGGCCGCAAGCTCCTCTCCAATCTCCGCCTCGGCACCCCGATGCACCTCTACCTCCCCGGTCCGCACCGCGGCGTCTTCAACGTCGAAGCCCTCGTCTCCTCGAAGGAAGTCATCCTCTGCGAGGCGCTCATCGACGCCCTCACCTTCTGGTGCGCGGGTTTCCGCAACGTCACGGCCTCCTACGGCGTCGAGGGTTTCACCCACGACCACCTCGCGGCCTTCAAGGCGTACGGCACCGAGCACGTCCTCATCGCCTACGACCGCGACGATGCGGGCGACAAGGCCGCGGAGAGCCTCGCGAAGAAGCTCACCGCGGAAGGGATCGGCTGCTCGCGCGTCCAGTTTCCGAAAGGGATGGACGCCAACGAGTACGCGCTCAAGGTCCAGCCGCCCGCGAAAGCTCTCGGACTTCTTTTGCGGACGGCCGTCTGGATGGGGAACGGGAAGCCCGTGATTACGGCGGCCGAGTGCGCCGCTGCCGCGGCGCCAGCCGAGGCGGCTGCGCCGCCTCCGGCCGATCCGGTCCCTGTCTCGCCCACCTCACCCGTCTCGCCCGTCCCTGTCGTAAGCACGTACGAGCAGCCGGCCCCTTTAGCAGCTAAAGAAAAGAAGCGTCAGGGCGATGCCTCGCAGACGACCCCCGATCTCGACGAAGTCGTCGTCCCCCTCGGCGACCGTCGCTACCGCCTCCGTGGCCTCAAGAAGAACCTCGCCTGGGGCGTACTGAAGCTCAACGTCCTCGTCACCCGCGAAGGCCCCGAGGCCGAGGCCCTCTTCGCGCCCCCGTCGCCTCTCTCCGGCTTCTTCATCGACACCCTCGATCTCTACTCAGCGAGGCAGCGCGCTGCCTTCGAGAAGCAGGCGGCACACGAGCTGGGCCTGATCGAAGAGACGATCAAGCGCGACCTCGGTCAGCTCCTGCGCCGGGCCGAGGAGCTTCAGCAGGAGAGCATCCGCAAGACGCTCGAGCCGAAGGAGAAGGCCGTCCTCCTCAGCGAAGAGGAGACGGCCGAGGCCCTCGCCTTTCTGAAAGACCCACGACTCCTCACCCGCATCCTCGAAGACTTCGAGACCATTGGCCTTGTCGGCGAGGACACCAACAAGCTCACCGGCTATCTCGCAGCCGTCTCTCGGAAGCTCGAGAAGCCTCTAGCGGTCATCGTCCAGTCCAGCTCTGCGGCGGGGAAGTCGGCCCTCATGGAGGCCGTCCTCGGCTTCGTCCCGGAGGAGGAGCGCGAGAAGTACTCGGCCCTGACGGGGCAGTCGCTCTTTTACTTCGGCGAGGGGAAGAGCCTGCGGCACAAGATCCTCGCCATCGCCGAGGAGGAAGGCGCGGAGAAGGCGGGCTACGCCCTGAAGCTGCTTCAGTCTGAGGGCGAGCTCTCGATCGCCTCCACCGGCAAGGACCCGCAGACGGGACGGCTCGTCACGCAGGAGTACCGCGTCGAAGGGCCGGTGATGATTTTCCTGACGACGACGGCCATCGAGATCGACGAGGAGCTCCTCAACCGCTGCCTCGTCCTGACGGTGGACGAGAGCCGCGAACAGACCCGGCGCATCCACCAGAGGCAGCGGGAGAGCCGGGGCCTCGCGGCCCTCTGGGCCGAGGAGGAGCGGGAGGACGTGAAGCGGCGGCAGCGGAACGCACAGCGGCTCCTGCGGCCCCTCCACGTCATCAACCCCTACGCCCACGAGCTGACCTTCCTCGACGAGAAGACGCGGACCCGGCGCGACCACGCCAAGTACCTGGCCCTCATCGACGCCATCGCCCTCCTCTTCCAGCACCAGAGGCCCGTCCACAGCGAGACGCGGAGGGGCCAGACGAAGGAGTGGGTCGAGGTGACGGCGGAAGACATCGCCCTCGCCAACCGCCTCGCGGGCGAGGTCCTCGGCCGGAGCCTCGACGAGCTGCCGCCGCAGACGCGGCGGCTCCTGCTGCATCTCGACGACATGGTCTCGGCGGCCTGCACGACCCACGGCCTGGCCCGCTGCGATCACCGCTTCACCCTTCGCGACCTGAGGCTCTTCACCGGCTGGAGCCACGACCAGCTCTGGCGGCACGTGCAGCGGCTCGTCTCGCTCGAGTACGTCCTCGTCCACCGCGGCGGGCGCGGTCAGAGCTTTGTCTATGAGCTGCTCTATGCCGGCGAGGGCAAGGACGGCCGGCCCTTCCTCCCGGGCCTCATCGGCGCGGGTACGACGGTCACCTCCGCGGGGGAAGAGACGACCTCCGCGGACGAGGAGGAGACCCTCGCGGGCGGTTTCGGGTCCCTTTCGCGGGGGGATCGCGGGCCTCTCGCGGGTGCCCGGAATGGCTCCGACGCCGCTGCCCATGCGGTTTTCGGCGACCTCATCGCCGCGGACGCCATCCCTGCGCCACTCGGGAGCCCGCCCTCCGTCGCATCGTACCCGCGGCTCGTGATGCGCCGGGCGGCGGGAAGCCCGTAGGAGCAGGGCCGTGACGAGCCCGGCCCGAAGGCGCGCAGCGGCGAAGAGGAAGCGGGTCTTTGCCTTCCGCGACACGACCGACCCGCGCGGCTTCGTCGTCCTTCTGAAGGCGCATCTCGAGCACATGAAAGTGAGGGGCTACTCGCCGAGGACGGTCCTGTCGGCCGAGTGGTCGATCTCCGACTTTGTCGTCTGGAGCCAGGAGCGCGACGTCATGAAGCCCCGCGACGTCACCAAGCCGATGATCGAGCGCTACCAGCGGATGCTCTTCTACACGGAGAAGCCCGACGGCAGCCCGCTGACGCTCTCGACGCAGCACCACCGGCTCAGCTTCATCAAGCAGTACTTCAAGTGGCTCGCGCGCGAGAACCACCTCCTCTCCAACCCCGCTTCCGAGCTCGAGCTGCCGAAGGTGGAGAAGAGGCTCCCGAAGCACGTCCTGACGGCCACGGAGGCCGAGGCGATCCTGGCGCAGCCCGACATCCGCAAGCCCCAGGGGCTGAGAGACAGAGCCATCCTGGAGACCTTCTACTCGACGGGGATAAGGCGCACGGAGCTGTCGGGTCTGAAGATTCAAGACGTCGACACCGAACGCGGGACGATCACCGTCCGCCAGGGCAAGGGCCGACGGGACCGGGTCGTCCCGGTCGGGGAGAGGGCCGGAGCGTGGATCGCGAAGTACATTCGCGAGGCCCGGCCGGACTTCGTCATCGAGCCGGACCGCGGCTTCATCTTTCTCGCTGGCGAGGGTGAGCCGATCGCGCCGAAGACGCTCAGCCTGTACGTGAGCCGGTACGTGAAGGCGTCCGGTGTCGCTCGCACAGGCTCCTGTCACCTCTTCCGGCACGCGATGGCGACCCTGATGCTCGAGAACGGCGCGGACGTGCGGATGATCCAGGCCATCCTCGGGCACGTGAAGCTGACGACGACGGAGATCTACACGCACGTAGCGATCACGAAGCTCAAGCAGGTCCACACCGCGACGCACCCGGCGGCGCTGCTCCTGCCGCCGGCGAAAGCGCCGGACCGGGCGAACTGAAGCCTTCCCTTCTTTAGTTGCAGAATGGGCCGCGTGAGGATCACGCGGCTCTTCGTGCTCCTGGGCCTGGCGGCGCTGCTGGCGCCGCCAGGCGAGGCCTCGCGCACGAGCGCGTGGGGGTCGAACCCACACGCCTCCCTGACGGCGACGAGAGCCGACGCGGCCGGCCTGCTCGCTTCGCTCGCGCCCGCCGCGCGACTCGACGCGAGCGCGCCACCTGACATCGAAGCCGCTGAGCCGCCGCTCTTCGACCTCGGCGACGTCGTCCTCGTCGACACCGCGGCCGCCGACGCCGAGCACTTCAACCTCGGTCCTCTGACGCTCGTCGACCTCAACCTTCTGCGAGGTCCACCGCCGAGTTATCCAGAAACTCGCGTCGGGGGTTTCGAGCTCCTCCCGCCCTTCCGTGTCGGCGCATCGGCGTCTCTAAGCCTCTGGCCGCGTCAGGCTTGCGGCTTCTCTTGTCGAGAAGTCGCATCGGATAGCCGATATGACCCGTGGGGGCTGGCGGTGTCTGCAGCTCGCGGCGGCATTGTCATCTCCGATGAACGGTCAGTTCAGGGCGAGACGTTCGGAGTCACGTACGACTGGGCTCAGGCGAATCCTGATGCCTTCTACGGACTCCTCACCGACGTCGGCGGCATGGACCGATCTGAGGCGGACGCGTTCATCGGTGATCACCAGCTCGGTTTGACGGGGCGC
>JADJZB010000015.1 GCA_016719485.1 Holophagales bacterium | reverse complement strand
CTTGCCTCGTGGGAGATTCGCTTCACCGGCCACTTCCGAGCATGAACGTTCTCGCGCTCGTTCTCCTGCTCCCGTTCGCCGCCGCGGCGGATCTCCGGAGCCGGGTGCGGAGCCGTGCGCTTTGAGCGTGCGGGGTCGTGGAGTTTCCCCGGCGGCGTCGCGCCGCAGGGGATTATCCCGCCGACGGCGACGGCGACGGCGTGACGACCTGATCCTCAGATTCCCGGGTACCGGCCCCGACACCTGGCGCCTTTGGAAGAGCCGGCCGGACGGCTCGTTTGCCCAGAGCGGAATCCCGCTGGAGGCCGGGGGAGCATCGCGATCGTCGCGGACCTGGACGGCGACTCCGACGTCGACCTCCTCGCGAGGACCTCTTCGGGGCGGCAGGTCCTCCCGGAACGACGGCAGCGGCACGTTCATGGCCGAGCCGCCGGAGGGCCGGTGCCGGCCCGGCGCGCTGGGGGACCTCGACGGGGACAGCCGGGCCGACCTCGTCTGGACGGGAACTCGGGATCCGGGAGACCCGCGGCGGGCCCGACTCTACGTCGCCGCGGGCGACGGTCACGGCGGGTTCGGCCCGGCGAGGGAGATCGTCTGGGAATCGGGCGTCGACGCGGACGACGGCGGCCTGCCGGTCGTCGCGGACTTCGACGGGGACGGCCACGCGGACGTCCTCGTCGGCCTCTCGTTCGGCTTCTCCCCCTCGGGGTTCCTCAGGCTCTTCAGGGGAGACGGGAGCGGCGGCCTGGTCGACGGGGAGACGTTCGGCCACGGAGGGAGCATCGTCGGCCTCTCTGCCGTCGACCTCGACCGGGACGGGCACCCGGAGATCGTCCGTGGCGCGAGGTTCCGAGTGGGCGGCGGGCTCGTCAGCGTGATCTCGGGCTCCGTCGAGGGCTTCCGTCCCACGTCCTTCCTCGAGACGGGCACTGGCCTCAACGTTATTCAGCCGGGCGACGTCAACGGCGACGGCTGGTTGGACCTCGCGCTCCGTTTCACGGACGCCTACTCGCCGGAGCCGAGCGGGCGCCTTCGGGTTGTCCTGGCGACGCCAGCGGGAGACCTCGTGCGCGCAGGGGAAGACCTACCGCTCATCGGAGCGTTCGTCCTCGCGGACCTCGAGGGCTCGGGGAGGGCCGGCGTCTTCCTCGTCCTTCGCGAGGGGACCGAGGACCGCCTCGTCTTCCACCGGAGCGTCTGTGTCGACGAGTCATCGCAGCTCGTCCTTCCCGTGGCCGTCCGGACCGTCGGCGCGACGGGCGCCCGGTTCGACACCGAGCTCACGCTCCTCAACACCGGGGCCGGCGAGGCGCGCGTCGAGATCCGGGACGGCGCCTCGTGGGACGGAGAGCCCCTGCGGACGATCGTTCTTGGGCCCTCGAAGGTCGTGACCCTCTCGACGGCGGGGGAGGGCGGAAAGCTCCTAGCGCTCGCGAGCGCGGCCGGGCCGCTCCGCCTGGACGTTCGCGGCATCCCGGCGAGCCAACTCCTCGCGGCGGCGAGAGTCCTCTCGACGACGCCGGGCCTCACGGGCCGCGGCACGCTCGGCATCGAGGCGTACGAGCCGGCCGCCTCGCCCGCGGGCGTCTCGTGGGTCCCGTGGCTCGTCGAGGACGACGGCGACCGCTCGAACCTGGCGGTCCTGAACCCTGGGTCGCCCGCCGAAGGCGACGTCACCGTGCGCGTCACCGTCGTCTCGACGGATCCCAAGGCGCCGGGAGAGGCCACGCTCGACGACGCGACCCTTCCTCCCGGCGGCTTCCGCCAGTGGAACCGGGTGCTTCGCGCCGCGGGCCTCGCGGCCCGGACCGGCTTCGCGAGGCTCGAGCGCGTCTCCGCGGCCGGGCGCTACGACGGATACGCCGTCTTGAACGACGCCGTGTCGTCGGACGGCTCGTTCCCTGCGCACGCTGCCCGACGAGTGGGTCTCGGACCCGTACCGCCCCGCACTCCTCGTTCCGGTCGCGCTCTCGACCGACCGCTACGAGACCGAGCTTCTCCTCTTCAACGCGGCCGCCGAGCCGCGCGCCGTCGAGCTGCGGTTCTTCCGGGGCGGGGTGGGCGGGGGAGGAAAGACGTGCGATCGTCGACGTCCCCGCACGGGGCTCAGTGCGAATCCCGAACGTCCTGGAGCATGTCGGCGCCCCTGCCGAAGGGGGGCCGGGAGGGCGCGAGGTGCGGCGGCCGCTCGTCTCGGGGAGCACGCTCGCGGGCGTCGTGGCCTTCGCCCGCACGAGGACCCGCGGTCCGGGGGGGCGCGACGGAGTCGCCACCGTGGCCTCGACGTCGAACGGCTGGATCCGCACGGCGCGCCTCTTCGCCCCGGCAGTCCAGGACGGCGTCTCGCGCACGAACCTCACGATCGTCGTCCCCGAGAACGACCCGGGGATCCGCGCCGAGGTCCGACTCCGGCTCTTCGACGCCGAAGGGCGGGTTGCGGCGAAGAAGGACCTCGACCTCCGAACGTCGGAGTGGACGCAGCTGAGCTCGGTCTTCTCGAGCCTCGCGCCGGGGCTCACGGAGGGCTGGATACACGTGGGGAGCGGCTCCCCGGCCGCGCCCGTCGTCTCCTACGCCACGGTCAACGACGGCGCGGAGCCGGGCCAGGGCTCGGGCGACGGGGCCGTCTTCCTCGGCGCGAGCCGCTGAAGAGATCCGTCGTCTTCCGCTCCCGGTCCCATATCCCGGGCCGGGTCCTCGTCTCCTCGCGGGCGCTCAGGCCGGCGAGGGGAGCCCTTCGCCCATGCCCGACGTCTCGACGAGCCGCTCCAGCGCCTCGACGAGGCTCCTGCGGGTTCTCTCGATCTCGACGCGGAGCTCCTCGACGCGGATCTCGGCGAGTGCCTTCGCGCGCTGGCCGCGCAGGCGCGTGCCGGCCGCGGCGGCGGCGAGGGCTGCGGCGTAGTCGGCCTTGAGCTTCTCGAGCTGCACGGCGGCGCGCAGGCGGGAGGCCTCGAGCTCGGCGAGCCGGCTCGAGGCCGAGGCCAGAGCCGTCTCGCGGCTCTCGGCCCAGCGGGCCGAGAGCTGCTCGGCTCGGGCGTCCCAGGCCGCCTGCGCCGTGTCGAACGCATCCCGCGCCCTCTCGAAGGTCCGGGACGAGAAGTGCCAGACGGCTCGCTCCCGGGCGAGGCCGGCGATCTTGTCGGGTACGGGGCGAACGTCCCTGGCGATCCCGAGCAGCCGGCCGAGGCGGATGAGGTAGAGGCTCGGGTCGACCTGCCACCAGAGGAACCGCTGCGCGGCCGAGGCCTGGAAGTGGTGGTGGTTGTTGTGCCACCCCTCTCCCATCGTCACGAGCGCCAGGATGAAGCTGTTCCGGCTCGTGTCGCGCGTCTCGAAGACGCGCTTTCCGAAGACGTGCGTCACGCTGTTGATGGCGAACGTCCCGTGCCAGAGAAGTACCGTCGAGAGGAAGAATCCCCAGAAGAGGCCGGTCCAGGAGAACGCGAGCCAGAGGCCGAGGCCGTAGAGCATCGGCGCCAGGAACTGGTTCCGGTCGAGCCAGACCAGCTCTGGGAACTTCGTGAAGTCGCGGATCGCCTCGTACTGCGTCTCCTCGTACTCGTCCGCGAGGATCCACCCCATGTGGCTCCACCAGAAGCCCTTCTGGACCGGCGAGTGGATGTCCTCGGGCTGGTCGGAGAAGCGGTGGTGGTGGCGGTGGTGCGCGGCCCACCAGAGGACCCCCTTCTGGGCCGCCGTCTGGCCGACGAAGGCCATGACGAACTGCCAGAAGCGGTTCATCCGGTAGGTCCGGTGTGCGAAGTACCTATGGAAGCCCGCGGTGATCGCGAACATCCGGAGGTAGTACGACCCGAGGCAGAGGGCGACCCCTTCCCAGGAGAAGTCGAAGGCGAGCACGCCCAGGGCCGCGGCGTGGACGAGGCCGAAGCCGAAGGCGGCAGCGAATCGAATGCGGGGACGGGGCGTCGCGTTCATGCGCGGGTGTCCTTTTTCTGGCGATCCGGCCACCGGGAGACCAGCCACCAAACCAAGTATCTTACGTTGTTTCCGCTGCCAGCTGGTCCTGCGCTTCCTGCATCCGGGCGTGCACCGTCGAGACGAGCGTCTCGAGGTCTTCCTCCCCCAGCCCCTCGGTCGGAATCGGAGGGAGGACCCGGAGCCGGATCCGCCCCGGGAAGACGAGGAGGCGGTGCCCGTCGAGGAGGTCGTGGAGGGGCGTGCAGACGATCGGAACGATAGGGACCTGCGCCGCGATCGCGAGGTGGAACGATCCCTTCTTGAACGGCAGGAGCGTCGGGCCCCGTTGCGGTGCCCTTCCGGAAAGACCCAGACGGAGATCCGCTCCGCCCTCACCCGCGCGGCGGCGGCTGCGATGGACGCGATGGCGCTCGCCAGGTCCCTGCGGTCGAGGAGGATGTTCCCGGCCGCCCGGAAGAACCAGCCGAAGACCGGGATCTTCTCGATCTCCTTCTTCCCGATGACGACGGCCCGCCTCGGGAAGAGCCCACCGTAGACGACGATGTCGAGATTCGACTTGTGGGTCGCCATGAGGACAGCCGGTGCCGATTCTGCGAGGCGGCCGCGATTGTCCACCGTCACCCGCCAGCCGAGGAGCGTCACCATGATCCAGTGGAAGCTCCGGGAAAGCTGGAACGAGGCATTGCCGCGTGGGCGCACGGCGACGTAGAGAAGGCCGCCGACGGACACGGCGACGAATGAGAGCACACCGAGGAGACAGGCGAGGAGGAAGTGGACCCGCGCGAAGGCCCTGCGAACCGGACCCCTCACGCGCGGGCCCCTTCGACGGATGCGCCGCGTGGCGACGGGAGAATGGGTTCGCCCGCGCCAGGTGCGAGCTCGCGCTGCGCATTCGCCAGATCCGAGCGGACCCGTGCCATCAGCTCGTCGAGGTCCCCGGGGCCGAGGCCCGCGGTCGGCACGGGCGGGAGGACGCGCAGGCGGATCGTCCCGGGTCGGAGGATCCAGCGGCGTGCGTCGAGGACCGCCGAGAGCGGACTGACGGCGAGCGGGAGGATCGGGAACTGAGCGCCGAGGGCCAGGTGGAAGACCCCCTTCTTGAATGGCAGCATCTCGGCACCCATGTTCCGATGTCCCTCGGGCGCGACCCAGACGGAGACTCCCACCGCTTTCGCGGACTCGGCCGCGCGGCGAATCGACTCCATCGCGACCGCCGTGTTCCGGCGGTCGATCAGGATGTTTCCCGTCGCCCTCCAGAGCCAGCCGAAGAGCGGGATCCACTCCAGCTGCTTCTTGCCGATGGCGATGGCGCCGGGTGGGAAGACCTCTCCCACCACGATGACGTCGAGGTTCGACTGGTGGCGGACCATGACAACCGAAGGGCTGATACTCGCGAGTCGCTCGACCCCCTCGGCCTCGATCCTCCAGCCGAGGACCCTCTGCATGACCCGCGAGTAGGTTCGGGCGGCGAAGACGGCGGCGTGCCCCTTCGGCCCGCGGACGAGGGCGATCGTGAGCGCCGCGGCGGAGATGACGGGAAGAAGGAGGCCTCCCACGATCGACGCGGCGACGAAGTGAAGCGTGTAAACGCAGCGGCGAACGAGATTTGTCATGCGACCCGGTTCCGGGAGGCTGCATTATCTCCGCGATGGAGGCGGGGATCGTGATCGTCGGCGGCGGGGCCGCGGGGCTTCTCGCCGCCGCGTCGGCTGCGGCCCGCCTGCGGGAAGCGGGAAGCGACGCGCCGGTCGTCGTCCTCGAGGCGGCGCGCGAGCCGGGGAGGAAGATCCTGGTCTCCGGGGGCGGCCACTGTAACGTCCTCCCGCTGAGCGAGGCGCGGGCGCGTTTCGTCTCCTCCTCGCCGCGCCGGCTCGTCGACCGTTATCTCGACCGCTTTCCGCTCTCCGGGCAGCGCGCCTTCTTCGAGGAGATCCTCGGAGGGCCCCTTCGCGAAGAGCCGGACTCGGCGAAGCTCTACCCGCCGTCGAACCGGGCCCGGGACGTGCGCGATGCGCTCGTCGTGCACGCGAGGGCTGCCGGGGCCGAGGTGCGGGCCTCGATGCCCGTGCGAGAGGTTTCGCTCGGGGAGGGCGGCGGCTTCGACGTCCGTCTCGACGGGGACTCCCTCTCCGCCTCCCGCGTCGTCCTCGCGACCGGAGGCCGATCGGTCCTCGCCGGCGGAGCGGACGCGGCCGGGTTCGATTGGGCCGCCTCTTCGGCCACACGATTCGGCCTCTCTGCCCCGCCCTCGTTCCGCTCACGGGCTCATCGCCCGCCCACGCGGCGCTCTCCGGGGTCTCTTTCGAGGTCGCCGTCACTGCCACGAGCGGCGGCGAGTCGGTCACGACCCGCGGCGGGTTCCTCTTCACCCACAAGGGCTGGAGCGGCCCGGCCGTCCTCGACGTGTCGCACGTCGCCTCGCGGGCACTCACCGAAGGCAGGCCCTTCGTCGTGACGGTGTCGTTCGGCGGAAGCGCCGAGGAGTGGGACGCGGCCCTCCGAGCCCACTCCGGCTCCGGCTCCGTCATGGGCGTCCTGCGGCGATCGCTGCCGGATCGCGTCGCCGCCCTCGTTCTCGGCGAGGCGGGTGTCGCGGGCGACGTGCCGCTCCACCGACTCACGCGCGAGGCGCGGCACGAGGTCGTCCGCGCTCTCACCGCTTTCCCGCTCCCGGTCGAGGGGACCGAGGGCTATCGCACCGCGGAGGTGACGGCCGGCGGCGTGGCTCTGGAGGAGGTCGACCCCGGCAGCGGCGCGAGCCGGCTCGTCTCAGGCCTCTTCCTCGCCGGGGAGATCCTCGATGCCATCGGTCCGATCGGGGGCTTCAACTTCCAGTGGGCGTGGGCGACGGGGAGAACGGCGGGCGACGGCGCGGCGAGGTCGTTTCTCGGCCGCGCGGCCGTCAGCCCTTGACCACGAAACCGCGTGCCGCCAGAAGCGGGCGGACCCTGCCCCTCACGTCCCCGGCGAGCTCGATGGCGCCCGGCCGGACCGTGCCGCCTACCGCGCACGATTTCTTCAGCGCCTTCGCCAGCTCCTCGAGGAAGGGCCCGTTGTCCGGGAGCGCGTCGACGACCGTCACGCTCTTCCCGCCGCGCCCCTTCTTCTCGATCCGCAGCTTCGCCGTCACCTTCGCAGGCACCGGCTCGTCGAGCTTCCTCGAGCAGCGGCAGTCGTTCGCCGGCCAGCCGCACGTCGGGCAGACCCGCCCCTTGTCGCTCGAATAGACGACGCGTCCGCTCACGCGCGGATCATCGCAGAGGGTCCGCTCTCAAGGCTCCTCGTCGCCTCCGGCGTCCGCGACGAGGAGGTCGAAGCCGTCCGCCCGGGAGAGGAGGCGGTCGACGATTCCGGGGAAGAGGCGCGCGAAGAGGCCGCGACGCGACGGGGGGCCGACGATCAGGACGGCGACGGTCTCCTCGCGGACGAATCGGACGATCTCGGCGGCCACGTCCTCCGCCTCCTCACGACGAAGGTCGCACCGAGCGTCATCGCGAGCTCGACGTTCTCGGTGAGCGCCCTGTGCTGGCGCGCCGAGAGACGCTCGGGGCGCTCGCGCGACCGCCGCACGTGGAGGGCGAACCACCGCGTGTTCATCCGGCCCGCCGTCCGGGAGGCGCGCAGGATCAACTTTCTCGCGATTTCCGGGGCGAGGGGGATCGCGACGGCGACGCGGGCCTGGGGCGCGGGTGCCTCGAGCGTGCCGCTGTCGTGGGCGTCGGCCTCGATGTGGTCCGCCGTCTGGAAGAGCGTCAGCTCCCTGAGGCGCGTGAGCTTCTCTTCGGTGAAGAAGCTCGAGAGGGCCTGCTCCGCCTTCTCGGCCGTATAGACCTTGCCGACGCGAATCCGCTCCCTCAGCTCCTCGACGGGAAGGTCGACGACGACGAGGGCGTCGGCGTCCCTGACGATGCGGTCTGGAAGGCGCTCCCGAACCTCGATCCCGGTGACGGAGCCGACGACGTCCTGGACCCCCTCGAGGTGCTGGACGTTCACGGCGGCCATCACCGAGATCCCCGCTGCGAGGATCTCCTCCACGTCCTTCCAGCGCTTCTCGTTCCGGCTGCCCGGCGCGTTCGTGTGGGCCAGCTCGTCGACGACGACGGCGTCCGGCCGGCGCTTCAGGATGGCGTCGAGGTCCATCTCAGGGAGAACGACCCCCTGGTAGCTGACCTGCTTGCGCGGGACGACCTCGAGGTCGCCGATCCGGGCTTCGGTCTCCGGTCTCCCATGTGTCTCGACGTACCCGACGACGACGTCCGTCCCGTGGCGCCTCAGGCCGTGGGCGTCGTCGAGCATCTTGTAGGTCTTTCCGACGCCGGCCGCCATCCCGAGGTAGACCTTGAGCTTCCCGAGGCGGGCGTCCCGCGACGCTTTCGGAGAAAAGCCTCGGGGTCGGGGCGCCGGTCGTCTGTGGCTCTCGGCACGATCTCGATTATCGGGGCGTCACGGTCGCGGAATGGTCCTGGAGCTCTCCCTCACGTCGAGGTTCAGCATGAGGACGTTCACACGCGGCTCGCCGAAGAGCCCGAGTAAGCGGCCTTCGGTGCGGCGCGCGACCAGGCCCCTCGAGGTCGGCCGCGGGGGATCCCGGTCTCCTTCGCGACGCGCGGCACCTGCCAGAGCGCGAACTCGGGAGAGACGTGCGGGTCGAGGCCGGAGCCCGATGCGGTCACGGCATCGGCCGGGACGGGTCCCTTCGTAGCGGGGTTCTCCGCGCGCGCCTTCGCGACCTCCGCGGTTACCCGGTCGGCGAGAGCCTTCGAAGTCGGGCCGAGATTCGAGCCCGACGAAGCCGCGGCGTCGTAGCCACCGCCGGCCGCGGACGGGCGCGTCCGGAAGAGCCCGGTGGAGGTCGTGGCCTGGCCGATGAGCGAGGAACCGACGGCCTTTCCGTCTCGGGAGACGAACGAACCGCCGGCCGTGTCCCGGAAGGCGACGCGGCCGATGGCCCAGACGGCTGCGGGATAGCCGAAACCGAGGAGAAGGGTGAAGACGACGAGGAGGCGGACGGAGACGAAGACGTGCTCTTTCACGGAGGTCACCTCAGGCCAGCTTCAGCGCCACGAGGAGGAGGTCGATCGCCTTGATCCCGACGAACGGGGCGGTGAGGCCCCCGAGACCGTAGATCAGGAGGTTGCGGCGGAGTATTCGCCCCGCGCCGAGGGGCCGGTACGAGACCCCCCGGAGCGCGAGCGGGATGAGGGCGACGATGATGAGCGCGTTGAAGATGACGGCCGAGAGGATCGCGCTCTCGGCCGTGGCGAGCTTCATGACGTTGAGAGCCTGGAGCTGGGGAAAGGTCGCGACGAAGAGAGCGGGGAGGATCGCGAAGTACTTCGCCACGTCGTTCGAGATGGAGAAGGTCGTCAGCGCGCCCCGCGTCATCAGGAGCTGCTTGCCGATCTCGACGACCTCGATGAGCTTCGTCGGGTTCGAGTCGAGGTCCACCATGTTCCCGGCTTCCTTCGCCGCCTGGGTCCCCGTGTTCATCGCCATCCCGACGTCGGCCTGGGCGAGCGCCGGGGCATCGTTCGTCCCGTCGCCGGTCATCGCCACGAGGTTCCCGCTGGCCTGCTCCTTCCGGATGAGGGCGAGCTTGTCTTCGGGCGTCGCCTCGGCGAGGAAGTCGTCGACGCCGGCCTCCCTCGCGATGCTCGCCGCGGTGAGCGGGTTGTCGCCCGTGATCATCACCGTCCGGATTCCCATGGCCCGGCGGCGGTCGAACCGTTCCTTCATCCCGCCCTTGACGACGTCCTGGAGATAGATCGTCCCGGCGACCTTCCCGCCGTCGGTGACGACGAGGGGCGTCCCCCCCTCGCCGGAGATCCGGGCGACGTCGCGGCGGACCTCGTCGGGAAAGCTCCCGCCCGCGGCCCTCACGAACGCGTCGACCGTGTCGGCCGCCCCCTTCCGTACCTTTCGTCCTCCTTCGAAGTCGAGGCCCGACATCCGCGTCCGGGCGGTGAACGGGACGAAGTGGGCGTGCAGATCGCGCAGCTCGCGACCCCGGATTCCGTGTCTCTCCTTGGCGAGGATGACGATCGAGCGCCCCTCGGGCGTCTCGTCGGCGAGCGAGGCGAGCTGGGCCAGCTCGGCCAGCTCGCGGGCGTCGACACCGGGCGCCGGGAAGAGCTCGGCCGCCTGGCGGTTGCCGAGCGTGATCGTTCCCGTCTTGTCGAGGAGGAGGACGTTGACGTCGCCCGAGGCCTCGACGGCCCGGCCCGACATGGCGAGAACATTGTGGCGAAGGACGCGGTCCATCCCCGCGATGCCGATGGCCGAGAGGAGGCCGCCGATCGTCGTCGGGATGAGACAGACGAGAAGGGCCACGAGGACGGTCGGGGAAAGGTCGCTCCTCGAGTAAAGGGCGAAGGGCCGCAGGGTGATTGTCGCGAAGAGGAAGACGATCGTCAGGCCCGCGAGGAGGATGTCGAGGGCGATCTCGTTCGGCGTCTTCTGCCGCTCGGCGCCCTCGACGAGCTTGATCATCCGGTCGAGGAAGGTCGAGCCGGGCTCGGAGGTGATCTCGACGACGATCCGGTCGGAGAGGACCTTCGTCCCGCCGGTGACCGCCGAACGGTCGCCCCCCGCCTCCCGGATCACCGGGGCCGATTCGCCGGTAACGGCGGATTCGTCGACCGACGCGATCCCCTCGACGACGGTCCCGTCGCCCGGAATCAGCTGGTTCACCTCGACGACGACGAGGTCGCCCTTCCGGAGCGTGGAGGAAGGGACGCTCTCTTCGCGTCGTTCGGGACCGACGAGGCGCCGCGCGACGGAGTCCGTCTTCGTCCGGCGGAGCGAATCGGCCTGGGCTTTTCCGCGCCCCTCGGCGACCGCCTCGGCGAAGTTCGCGAAGAGGACGGTCGCCCAGAGCCAGAGGACGACCTGGAGCTGGAAGGAGGAGGGACCCGCGCGTCCCGACCCCGAGGAGGGCGAGCGTCGCGAGGACGGCGCCAGCCTCGACGACGAACATGACGGGGTTTCTCGCCGTGTGGCGCGGGTGGAGCTTGCGGAAGGAGACGGCCGCGGCCCGGGTGAGAAGGGCGCGGTCGAGCAGCTTGATCTCGGAGGGCTTGGTCATCGGTTCCGCCTCAGAACGTCCGGCCCGCGGCCATCAGGAGGTGTTCGACGACCGGACCGAGGGAGAGGACGGGAAAGAAGGTGAGGGCCCCGACGACGAGGATCACGCCGGCGAGGAGGAGGGTGAAGAGAGGGCCGTCGACGGGAAAGGTCCCGGCGGACTCCGCCTGTCTCTTCTTCGCCGCGAGCGACCCGGCCATCCCGAGGATCGGGACGATCATCAGGAACCGCCCGAAGAACATCGAAACGCCGAGGAGGGCGTTGAAGAAGTCCGTGTTCGCGTTGAGCCCCGCGAAGGCGCTGCCGTTGTTGCCGGCCGCGCTCGTGAAGGCGTAGAGGGCCTCTGAGAGGCCGTGGGGGCCGGCGTTCGCGAGGCTGGAGAGGCCGGTCTTCGTCGTGACGGCGGCCGCCGTCCCGACCAGGATGCAGAACGTCAGGACGAGGACGGCGAGCATCGCGAGCTTCACCTCCGCCCCTTCGATCTTCTTGCCGAGGTACTCGGGCGTCCGGCCCACCATCAGCCCGGCAATGAAGACCGAGAGGACGACGAAGACGAAGACGCCGTAGAGGCCCGCGCCGACGCCGCCGAATATCACCTCGCCGAGCTGGATGTTGACGAGCGGGACGAGGCCGCCGAGGGGTGTGAAGGAATCATGCATCCCGTTCACGGCGCCGCACGATGCGGCCGTCGTGATCGTGGCGAAGAGGGCGGTGTCGCCCGGTCCGAAGCGGACCTCCTTGCCCTCCATGTTCCCGGCCGCGGCGTCGACCCCGGCGGCGTGATGGATCGGGTTGCCCCGCGTCTCGGCCCAGGCCGTGACGCCCGCGCCGGCGAGGAACAGAAGGCTCATGGCCCCGAAGACCGCCCATCCGTGCCGGAGCTTTCCGGTCATGGATCCCAACGTGTAGGTCAGGCCAGCCGGGATGGCGAAGATGAGGAGCATCTCGAGCAGGTTCGTCGCGGGCGTCGGGTTCTCGTACGGGTGTGAGGAGTTGGCGTTGAAGAAGCCGCCGCCGTTCGTCCCGAGCTCCTTGATCGCCTCCTGGGAGGCGACCGGGCCGAGCGGGATCGTCTGCGTCGCGCCGTCGAGCGTCGTGACCCCCGCCGAAGCCGAGAAGGTCTGGACGACGCCCTGAGACATCAGGGCGATCGCGGCGACGAGCGAGATGGGAAGGAGGACCCAGAGGGTCGAACGCGTCAGGTCGACCCAGAAGTTCCCAATCGTCTTCGCCTCGGCGCGGGCGATCCCCCGGATCACGGCGACCGCGATTGCGATGCCGGTGGCGGCCGAGAGAAAGTTCTGAAGGGCGAGCGCCGCCATCTGGGTCAGGTGCGACATCGTCGTCTCGCCCGTGTAGGCCTGCCAGTTCGTGTTCGTGACGAACGACACCGCCGTGTTCCAGGCGAGGGCGGGCGGCACGGCGGGGAGGCGGTCGGGGTTCAGCGGCAGGAGACCCTGAAGCCGCTCGACGGCGTAGACGCCGAGGACGCCGAGGACGGAGAAGACGAGCAGGGAGGAGGCGTACGCCTTCCAGTCCTGCTCCTTCCTCGCCTCGACGCCGCCCAGGCGGTAGACGAGACGCTCCAGGGGACCGAGAGCGGGGTCGAGAAACGTCTTCTCGCCGGAGAAAACCCGGCGCATGTAGAGGCCGAGGGGCTTCGTCACGGCGAGGACGAGGAGGAAGTAAACCGCGATCTTGAGGAACGCGAGTGTCGTCACTTCAGAGCTTCTCCGGCCTCAGCAGGGCAAATAGGAGGTAGGCGAGCGCCAGCGCCGACAGGACGAGACCGAGGGCAGACTCAGCGCTCATCACGGTCCCTCTCGAGGAGGGCGGCACAGCCGCGGACGTAGAGGAGAGCGAGCCCTCCGAGGAGAAGCGTCGCCAGGACGAGCAGGGCGTCCGTCATCGGGCGTTCTCTCCGGGCACGGGGCCACCGGGTGTGCTCAAAGTGGGTCGCCCGGCCTGGTCCCGGACGATTCGACGACGAACAGGACCGCTGAGACGGCGAGGAGGACGAGGAGGGTGGTCATGGGGGACTCCTTCCGATGGGGAAGGTGCCCCTGCGCGCGTCAAGAAGTCCGGAAGGGGGGCGAAAGAAAGCGCAAAGAAGGGCCGCCGCGAGCCAGGCGAGGCGCGTGGCCTCGAGCAGAACCCAGCGATCTAAAGAAAGGCTAAAGATCGACCCGTCGGAAGGCCACCGGAGGGTCTGAGCCCTTCCGCGAGGCCGCACCCGGCCGGTAGAGTTGCCGGCTGGTCATGTCGATCCTCCAGGCCGCGCGGCGACTCGTCATCGGAAAGAGCCGCGACCCCCTCGACCCCAGGGTTTTCCACCACCTCTCGCTCGCCGCTTTCCTCGCCTGGGTCGGGCTCGGGGCGGACGGGCTCTCCTCGTCCTGCTACGGCCCGGAAGAGGCGTTCATCACCCTGGGGGAGCACAGCCACCTCGCGGTGTTCCTCGCGATCGCCATGATGGTGACGATCGCCGTCATCTCCGCCTCGTACGCCCAGATCATTTCCCTGTTCCCTTCCGGCGGCGGCGGCTACCTCGTCGCGACGAGCCTCCTCGGGAAGGGGGCGGGCGTCGTGTCGGGCTCGGCCCTCGTCGTCGACTACGCGATGACGATCGCGATGCAGGTGGCGGCCTCGGTCGCGGCGCTCTGCTCCCTCGCGCCGAGGGTCGTGACCCAGAAGGAGCAGCTCGTCCTCGCGCTGATCCTCGTCACCTTCCTCATCGTCCTGAACCTTCGAGGGGTGAAGGAATCCGTCCTCGTACTGGTTCCCATCTTTCTCCTCTTCCTGGTGACGCACGTCCTCCTCATCGCCTTCGGAATCGGCAGCCACGCCTCGGCGATGCCCGAGGTCGTGTCGGCGACGGCCCGGGAGACCCGCGAGACGTGGACGGCGCTCGGGGCCTTCGGAACGCTTGCCCTCCTCCTCCGGGCCTTCTCGATGGGCGGCGGAACCTACACGGGAATCGAGGCGATCTCGAACGGGCTCCAGATCCTGAAGGAGCCGCGCGTCCAGACGGGGCGCCGGACGATGCTCTACATGGCGGTCTCGCTCTCCCTCACGGCGGGAGGATTGATCCTCTGCTACCTCCTGGCCGGAGTGCATCGGGCCCCGGGCCGGACGCTCAACGCGGTCCTGACGGAGAAGCTGGCGACCGAAGCTCTCGGGCCGGGCTCACTTTCCGGCGGCTTTCTGCTGTTGACGCTCGTCGCCGAGGGAGCGCTCCTCTTCGTCGGGGCCCAGGCCGGGTTCCTCGACGGGCCCCGCGTCCTGTCGAACATGGCGATCGACTCCTGGGTCCCGCACCGGTTCAGCCTGCTCTCGGACCGGCTCGTGACGCAGAACGGGATCCTGGTCATGGGGGGAGCCGCGGTCGGGATACTGCTCTACACGGGCGGGTCGATCGACGTGATCGTGATCATGTACTCGATCAACGTCTTCCTGACCTTCAGCCTCTCCCAGCTCGGCATGTGCGTCCACTGGTGGAAGGTGAGGCGCGAGGACCCGGCGTGGAAGCGTCACCTCGCGATCAACGGCCTCGGCCTCTCGCTCACGGCCACGCTCCTGGCGGCCACCGTGCTGATGAAGTTCCGGGCGGGAGGCTGGGTCACGGTCCTGATCACGGGTTCCGTCGTGGGGCTCTGCGTTCTCGTTCGGAGGCACTACAGCTCGCTCCGGCTTCTGCTGAAGCGGACGGACGACGTCCTGACGACCCTCCGTCCGCCGAAGCCGCGCGACACCGGCTCGTTCCCGAGGATCGAGCCGCCGAAACGCGGAACGCCGACGGCCGTCTTTCTCGTCTCCGGTTTCAACGGCCTCGGGATGCACTCCTTCCTGAACGTCCAGCGCTACTTCCCGGGCTACTTCAAGCACTGCATCTTCCTGTCGGTCGGCGTCGTCGATTCGGCCAGCTTCAAGGGGACGCGCGAGCTCGAGAACCTCCGGAAGGAGACCGAGAGGGATCTCGTCCGCTACGTCGAGTTCGCGCGCGGCAACGGCCTGGCCGCGGAGCACCATCTCTCCGTCGGCACGGACCTCCTCGACGAGCTCGTCGACCTCTGCCTGAAGGTCAAGGGCGACTGGGACCGGCCGATCTTCTTCATGTCGAAGCTCGTCTTTCCCCAGGAAAACGCCCTGAACCGGCTCCTGCACAACCAGACGCCGTTCGCGCTGCAACGGCGCCTCCAGATGGAGGGAATGCACTCGGTAATCATGCCGATCCAGTCGGAGGTCTGAGGGCCCGTCAGTCCGGGAGCGGCTCGGCGACGAACCTGTAGCCGACCCACGGCTCCGTGACGACGTAGCGCGGCGTGGCCGGGTCGGGCTCGAGCTTCTTTCGCATGGTGCCGACGTGGACGCGGACGACGTCGACCGTCGTTCCCGGCGCCCCCCTCCAGACGCGGGCGATGATCCGGGCCGTCGTGATGGGCTTCCCGGCGTTCGTCGCGAGGAGCTCGAGGATGGCGAACTCCGTCGGCGTCAGCTTCACCTCGCGCCTCTCCTGGACGACGCGCCGCCGTTCGAGGTCGATCGAGAGGCCGTCGAACTCGAGGACGGTCCGGGCCGGGACGACGCCGCTCCGTCGGAGCTGGGCGCGCAGGCGCGCGAGGAGCTCCGGGACTGAGAACGGCTTCGTGACGAAGTCGTCCGCGCCGAGGTCGAGGGCCCGGATCTTGTCGACGTCCGCGCCGCGGACGGAGAGGACGACGATCGGTGTCGCACCCGACCTGCGGATCCCGCGGATCAGCTCGAAACCGTCGGCGACGGGCATGGCGAGGTCGGTGAGGACGAGGTCCGGCGCCCCCTGTTCGAAGAGCGCGAGCCCCTGGCGGCCCTCCGGCGCCTCGAGGACCTCGTAGCCCGCTTCGGTCAGCTCTGCGGCGAGACCCCTGCGGATCGTGGGGTCGTCCTCGACGACGAGGACACAGGCGCTCGTCCGGATCACGTCTCCATCCCTTCGACAGGCGGGGCGGCGGGCAGGTCCACCCGGGCGATCGTCCCGCCGCCGGGTCGCGGATGCAACGACAGGTGGCCGCCGTTCGCGACGGCGAGGCCGCGCGCGATCTCGAGGCCCAGACCCCTGCGACCGCCGTCGGCGAGTTCCCCTTCCGCTCCGGGAAGGGCTTCCGGGACGAAGCCGGGGCCCCTGTCGGCGACCTCGAGACGGACGAGGCTGGGCTCGACCGGGTGGCGGGCCGCCGCCAGCTCGACGGCCGTCCCGTCGGGCGCGGCTCGGGCCGCGTTCTCGACGAGGTTGACGAGGACCTCGACGACGAGCGACGGGTCGGCGAAAGCGTCGGGGCAGTCGGCCGCGATCGACACGTGCACGGGGTGCGCGACGAGCACGAGAGAGAGCCCTTCCCTCGCCGCCCGGAAGAGGTCCGCCGGGGGGGTCGGCTCCGCGTGGGGGACGCTCCGGCCCGCTTCCAGGCGGGCGAGGGCGAGGAGGTTGTCGATCCGGCGGGCGAGCCGGCCGCTCTCTCGCGCGAGGTCGTCGAGCGCCGTCCGGGCTTCGGCCTGCCCTGCGAGCCGCCGCCGGAGGCTCTCGATCGAGAGGCCGATCGCCGTGAGGGGGCTCCGCAGGTCGTGCGAGACGGCGCGCAGGAGGGAAGTCTTCAGGCTCTCGCTCTGGCGGAGGGCCTCGAGGTGAGCGTTCTCCAAGAGGAAGCGTTCCCGCTCGATGGCGAGGGCGACGAGCCGGGCGACCGGGTCGAGCACGGTCCGGCCCGCCTGCGTCTCGAGCACGACGAGGACGCCGCTGGCTTTCCCGCCGACGAGGAGCGGGAAGTAGACGTCGCGTGCGCCGCCCGGCGCCGGCACTTCCGCGACCTCTCCCCGGTCGAGGACGACCTGGACGAGGCGTTCGTGCTCGGGAGCCAGGTCGCGTCCGGACCAGGAGACGACCGTCGGACGATTGCTTCCCTCGGCGTTCTCGAGAAGCCCGCCGCCGCCTGCGCCGACGGAGCGAAGGGCCCTCGCGGCGGCCTCGCCGAGGACGCCGACGCGATTCGTGGTGGTGAAGAGGTCGACCGAGAGGTCGTAGAGAACCTCGATCTCCCGGCGTCGCCGCAGGGCGTCGGCGGCCTGCTCGCGCGCCTGGAGGACGAGCCGGCTCACGACGACCGCCACGATCAGGAAGCAGAAGAGCGCGACCCAGTTCGCGGGCTCGGCGATCGTGAAAGTGTGAAGGGGCGGCAGGAAGAAGAAGTTGAAGGCGAGCGTCGCGGCGAAGGCGCCGATCACCGCGGCGCGCAGCCCTCGCGCGAGGGCGATGCCGAGGACGACCACCAGGAGGACCAGGCCGGCCGTCGTCGAGTTCAGTTCGATCAGCCTGACGAGGGCCGTGGATCCACCCACCGCAAGGAGCGCCACGGCAAGATCCGCGACGGCTGCAGGGAGCCACCGGGTGTACTGTCGCAGGTCCTCGGCGATGTTTCCCACGGGGCGTCTTCGGCCGTTATCTTACGGCCCGTCTCCCTGCCCGATTCCCGCTCCGCTGTGTCACGATTCCCTTCGACCATGCCCGACCCCATCGACATCGTTTCCGGAGTGAGGATTCCCGCCGCCGCACTCGAGGCGCGGGGCGTCCGCTCGGGTGGTCCCGGCGGCCAGAACGTCAACAAGGTCGCGTCGAAGGCCGAGCTCGTCGTCGACCTCGCTCTCGTCGAAGGCCTCGACGAGGGTGCGCGAGGCCGCCTCGCGGCGCTGGCCGAAGGGCGCCGCGACGCGGAAGGGCGCCTGCGTGTGACGGCGGGGGAGAGCCGGGACTTTCACCGGAACCTCGAGACGGCGCGGGAGAAGGTGCGTGCCCTCGTCACCAGGGCGCTCGTCGTTCCGAAGCGGCGCCGTGCCACGCGGCCTTCGGCCGGGTCGCGCGAGCGGCGGATCGAATCGAAGAAGCGGGACGCGAAGGTGAAGAAGACTCGCACGGCGCCACACCGCGAGGAGTGAATCGGGGAACGGCGTCCGCCGGTGCTTTCCTGTCGACCGGGTCGGCTCTCCGACTGCAAGCCGGCACGCGCTGAAGGGTCGTCGGCGTCCAGGATCTGGCATGATGTTGCCGTCGAGCTGCTTGCGGAGGGGCTTTCGTGTCCAGAATGTTCGAACGCCCGTCGGTGTGGGTCGCGACGGCGACTCTCGCTGCCCTCGGCGCCTACGGGATCGTTCTGGGGGCGTTCTTCGTGTCGGACGATTTCAGCCACCTGGCCATCCTGGGATCGAGAGGGGCAGCCGGGCTGTGGTGCGGAGGCGGAGTCTTCCTGAGGCCGCTGACCTCGGTGTCGCTGGCCGCCGACCATGCCCTGTGGGGGTTGCAGCCCGCCTTCTACCACGTGCACAACGTCCTCCTGCACGCCCTCTGCTCCGTTCTGGTCGGCGTCCTCGTGCATGGCCTCGCCCGGCGCAGTCGCGATCCGGAGAACGAGCGGGGCGCGTTGCGGGCGGCGGTCCTCGCGGCAGCCCTCTTCCTCGTCGCCCCCTCGCACGCCGAGGCGGTGGCATGGGTGTCGGGGCGGTGTGATCTCCTGGCCGCCCTCCTCGCCCTGGCCTCGCTGGTCGCGTGGCTTGGCTGGGAGCGTTCCCGCCGGAGCGTATGGCTGGTGCTGTCGGCAGCGTCCTACGCCGGTGCATTGGCGAGCAAGGAGTCCGCGGCCGCCTTGCCCCTGATCATCGGTGCCCTCATCCGATGGCGGCGGCCGGCCGCTGACGCGGAGAGAGCGGTCCGGAACGACGCGTTGTTCATCCTCCCGCACGTGGCCGTTCTCGGGGCGTACCTGGCGGCTCGCGTCGGACTCCTCGAGCATCCCTTTCGCCCCCCGGGAGGGGGGCTGCCGGGACCAGGCGCCTTCATCGAGACGGTTTTCATTGATGGGGCGAAGTCGCTTCTCGCCTACTGGCCGGGATGGCTCCTGGGCGTCCGCGGCACCCTGCGCCAGTACGACGCGGTGACCACCGTCGTCATCGCGTTCACGGCGACCGCCGGGTTCCTGGTCGCCCGTTCCCTGTTCGGGACTCAACGCCATCGCTTCGGTCAGGTCCGGTTCGCGGCGCTCGGCTGGATCCTGGCCATGCTGCCGGCCATCAGCCTGCCGACGAGGCTCTTCACCTCGGAAAGCGACCGTTTCCTCTACTTTCCGTCCGCGTTCGTTGCGATGGCTCTCGCCTGGCTCGTCACGATCCTCGCACCGTCCCGCCGGGGTTGGAGGCTCGCCGGGGGCGCGCTGCTCGTCCTGTACTTCGGCCTCCTCCAGCGCGTCAACCTGAACTGGAGATGGGCCGGGGACACCACGCGCCGGATGGTCGGCGACGCCGTGGCGGACGCGCGTGAAACGTACGTCGCCGTCTGCGTACCCGACAACCTCCGGGGGGCGTACGTGTTTCGCAACGGTTTCGCCGAGGCCGTTGCTCTCTTCTCTCCGCCCGGTCGAGCGGGGCGGGCCTGGGCGCTCTCGACGATCGAGCTACAGCACGTGTCCGACGGGGTCGAGGTTCGGGAACGGGACAGGATCTATGAGCTCCACCCCCGGGGTCCGACGGCCCCATTCATGAGAACGGGTTCGGCGCCGCCGGACTGCGTCACCCTCACGTCGTCGGCGTCCGGCGCGCAACTCCGCCTGGATGACGGCTGCACGCCAGCCGCGCGGCTCTTCGTCTACTGCGAAGGCGGCCTGGTATCGCTGGGCACCTGTCCTGGTCCGGGTGCTGCGAAGTCGTCTGCAGGGAGCGGTCCCCACCTCGATCGCGTGGGGGCGCCTACGCGCCGGGATCGGGTCGCGAGAGTCTCCGCGTGATCGGCGTCGGCCGGCGTTCCTCGTCGACGTTCACGTAGACGACCTCGGCCTCCGTCACCTTTACCGCGGCGCCCGGGTTCCGCGCGCGCTGCGCCTCGACGGTGACCTTGATCGTGACCGACGTCCTGCCGATGCGCGTCACCTCGCAATAGAACGAGACGAGGTCGCCGACGAAGACCGGCTCGTGGAAGACGACCTCCGTCATCTTCACCGTGACCATGTAGTCGCAATGGGCGCGGGCGGCCACGGCGCCGGCGAGGTCGATGTACGAGAGCAGGACGCCGCCGAAGATCGTGCCGTGGGCGTTCGTGTCCTTCGGCATGAGGGTGACCCGGATGGCGGGGCTGCGACCGTCGATCATGCGGCGATTATGTCCGCGAGGCCGGTAAACTCCTTCTCCGGCACCGATTCCACGCGGGAGGTCCCACCTTGGCCAACGAGCTGTTCCTCGGACGATCCGTGACGAAGGCACCCGCGCCGCTCGCGCTCGACCCGGACGACCTCATGACCCACGGCCTCATCGTCGGGATGACCGGCAGCGGCAAGACCGCCCTGGGGATTCTCCTGATCGAGGAGCTTCTCAAGCAGGGGATTCCCGTCCTGGCGATCGACCCGAAGGGGGACCTCGGAAACCTCGCGCTCGCCTTCCCGCGCCTCGCCCCGGACGAGTTCGCGCCGTGGGTTCCCGCAGGGGGAGAGGCAACGCCCGAGGGCGAAGCGAAGAAGTGGAGCGAGGGCCTCGCGAGCTGGGGGATCACCGCGGCCGACGTCGCCGCATACGCCGCCTCGCGCGTCGTCACGATCTTCACCCCCGGCTCGAAGAGCGGAGTCCAGGTCGACCTCCTCGGCGCGCTCGCGCCGCCGCCCGACGGCGCAGAGAGCGAGGAGGGGCGCGACCTGATGACCGCCTTCCTCGGCGGCCTCCTCGGCCTCCTCGGCCGTGACGCCGACCCGGTCTCCTCCCGCGAGTTCATCCTCCTCGCACGCTGCGTCGAGGAGATCTGGGGCAAGGGAGAGACGGCCACGCTCGAGTCGCTCGTCGGCGCGGCGGCGCAGCCGCCGTTCGGGGCGATCGGCGCGCTGCCGCTCGAGACGTTCTTCCCGAAGAAGGAGCGCGACGGCCTCGTCCTCGCCCTCAACGGCCTCCTCGCCTCGCCGGCGACGTCCGCCTTCCGCGGCGGCGTGCCGCTCGACATCGACGCCCTCCTCGGCGGGGGCGAGGGGCCCGCGAAGCTCTCCATCTTCTCGATCGCGCACCTCTCCGACCCCGAGCGGCTCTTCGTCGTCGCGACGCTTCTCTCTCGCGTCCGCTCCTGGCTCCGCTCGCAGCCCGGCTCCACGTCCTTGCGCGCGCTGATCTACATCGACGAGATCTTCGGGTTCTTCCCGCCGTCGGGAGAGCCGCCGACGAAGAAGCCGCTCCTCTCGCTCCTCAAGCAGGCCCGCGCGTTCGGCGTCGGGACCGTGCTCGCCACGCAGAATCCGGTCGACCTCGACTACAAGGGGCTCTCGAACTGCGGCTGCTGGTGGGTCGGGACCCTCCAGACCGAGCGTGACCGGCGACGCCTCGCCGACGGCCTCACCGACGCCGCCGGCCTGACCGACGTCGACGCCCTCCTGAACCAGACGAAGAAGCGGACCTTCCTTCTCCACGACGTCCACCGGAAGGGCCCGGAGATCTTCGAGACCCGCTGGGCGATGAGCTACCTGCGCGGCCCGATGACGCGCGACGAGCTGACGAAGCTGAAGAAAGCGGCGCCGGCGGTGCCCGCGTCCTCGAGCGCTGCCGCCGTTGCAGGATCCGTCGCCGCGACGGCGGTCGCCAGCGCCGCGCCCGCCAGCGCCGCGCCTGCACCGCCGATTCCTGCCACCCCCGCGGGCCCGCCCATGCTCCCGTCCGAGTGGCCTGCCCGCTGGCTCGACCGTCGCGGCGGCGACCGCGCGGCACCCTACCTGTGGGTGAAGTCGGCGGTCCGCTACAAGAGCGGCAAGGGAACGTCGGACGAGATCACGACGACGAGGCTCTTCCCGCTCGACGCGGCGACGCCGCGCGAGGTCGTCCAGGGTGACGTCCTCGATCTCGAAGGGAAGGAGCTCCTCGACGCGGCGCCCCGGACGCTCCAGTACGCCGACCTCCCCTCCTGGCTGGGAACCAAGGGCGTGAAGGAAGCCGAGAAGGCCGTGAAGGAGCGCCTCCCGGACCTCCTCGCGACGACCCTGATCCGCGACCCGCTGTCGGGTCTCCTCTCGAACCCTGGCGAGGGCGAGGACGACTTCGCGGCCCGCGTCGGCGAGAAGGCGAAGCCCTCGGCCGCCCTCGTCGAGCGCATCGAGAAGAAGCGTCGTGACCTCGCGACCGCCGAGCAGGCCGAGAAGGCCCGTTCGATGGAGACGATGGCCTCGATGGCCGGCGCCGCGATGGACGTCCTCGGCGGCCTCTTCTCGAAGAGGAAGTCGCTCAAGGTCGGCAAGGTCGGCTCGGTCCTCAGCAAGCGCCGCATGGAGGGCGCCGCCGAGACGAAGATCGAGACCCTGAAGGCCGAGCTCGAGGAGCTGGAAGCCAAGGTCGCCGCGCCCGACCCCGCCCGGTTCGAGAAGGTCGAGATCATCCCGACGAAGACCGGTGTCGACATCCTCGGAGTCGGGGTCGCCTGGGTGAGCTGACCGGGAGACCGGGAGAGCTCCAGCTTCAACGTCACGTCGCTTCGGCAAGGGGCCGCGGGAGGGGCGGTACGTCTCACGGCCGCCGCTGCGCGCGCCCGACCCGCTTCCGAGCTCGCTGCGGCCGGGCGGGGGGCCCGCGCGAACTCCTCGCTTCGCTCGTCAAACACGCGCGCGGGCCTGATCCCCGCCCGGTCCTCGCGAACTCGAGCGGGTCCCCGGGCGTGCTCGAGGTCGGCTCGCGAGACGCACCGCCCCTCCCGCGGCCGGCGAGATTCCAGCACTGCATCCAGGGGGTCAGGTCTACCTTCTACACTCTACGAGTCGCTGCCGCGCAAACGCTCCGCGGATCGCTGAGCCAGAGGTTAGACCTGGCCCCGTTGGGGCGCGGTCGGGCGGGGCGACCCTCTCGTAGAGTGTAGAAGGTAGACCTGACCCTTTGGGATGCTCGCTCCGGGCGGCCGAACCCCTGGGGTGGGTCCTGCGAGCCGACTCGAGCACGGCCGGGGACCCGCTGGCGCGCGCCGCGAAGCGCTCGGGGGAATGCGAGCGCTGTTTGAGCGAGCCACAGGCGAGCGAGTTCGCGAGCGACCCGAGCGCTGAGCGCCGCACGACCTGCGGGTCGGCCGCGCGCAGCCCGAGGCGAGCTGGACCCACTCCCGGGGTGAGGCTCCCTTCTCCGGTGCCCCGGTGCTCCGGTGCTGGTCCGTATCCTGGAAGGGTTGTCCCTATTCCTGCTTCTTGGTCCCCAGGATGACGAGGACGATCAGGAGGAGGAGGACGATCAGGCCGATGACGATGGTCGTCGTCTGGGAGGTGCCGGCAGGGACTTCCGGGGACGGGGCCGGGGCGGCGGCGTGCCCGGGGGCGGCTGCCGTCTCCGTTGCCGGAGCAACGGCCTCGGTCGTGGCCGGGGCGGGGGCGTCGGTCGTCGCCGGCGCGACCTCGGTGGCGGGTGCGGGCGCGGCTTCCGTCGTGGCCGGAGCCGGGACGGTGGTGGGGGCCTGGGCGAATGCGCAGGGAGCCGCGAGGAGGACCAGGGCGGCCAGGGTCGCGGCGAGGCGGCGGAGGGTCATCGGGTCTCCTTTCCTTCCAGCGTCACGGACGCTAGCAGGAGGCCGGGAAATCGGGAAGGGTCACGCCTCGGGGCACTTTCCGCCGAGCATCTGGATCTCGCCCGCCAGCGCCTCAGCCTCCTCGAGGAGCTCGTCGGCCTCCGGGCCGGGAACGAACAGCCTCAGTTCCGGGGAAAGGAGCAGCAGCCGGAGCTCTGCGACCCGGGTTGCGGCGGCGGCGAGCCTCTCCCGGCAGTCGCCGGCGCCTGTTTCCAGAAAGGCATCGGCGATGAGCGAGGGGACTGCGAGCGCGGCGCGCCGCAGACGCTGTCCGGAGTCGCCGGGAAGGCCTCCAGACCCCTCGAGCGCGACGCACACCTCGTGGGCGAGGCCGAGGGCCTTCCGCCAGGCGGGGGTTTCGCGCACATCCATCGTCTGAAGCATATACGGACGAAGGGGCGCCGGCGTTCCGAGCGCCGGTTCCTCTTCTCGCTTCCCCAGCCCCCTGCTACGCTCCTCGGTCGGACCGGATGCGACCCGGCGGGGGCCGGAATCTTCGAGAGCAGGGGGAGAAGCATGCGACGAAAGGTCACCGTCATCGGGGCAGGGAACGTCGGGGCGACGGCCGCCCAGAGGATCGTCGAGAAAGAGCTGGCGGACGTCGTTCTCGTCGATGTCGTCGACGGAGTTCCCCAGGGCAAGGGCCTCGACATGTACCAGTCGGGGGCCGTCGAGGGCTTCGACATGAAGATCGTCGGCTCCAACGGTTTCGAGGAAACCGAGGGTTCCGACCTCTGCATCATGACGGCCGGTCTCGCCCGCAAGCCGGGCATGTCGCGAGACGACCTCCTGAAGAAGAACGAGGAGATCGTGGCCGACTGCATCGCGAAGGTGACGCGCTACTCGCGCGACCTGACGATCGTCGTCGTCACGAACCCCCTCGACGCGATGTGCGAGGTCGCCCGCCGCGTCTCGAAGCTCCCCAAGAACAAGGTCGTCGGCATGGCCGGCATCCTCGACGCCGCCCGGATGCGAGCCTTCATCGCCATGGAGATGAACGTCTCGATGGCGAACATCCACGCGACGGTCCTCGGCGGACACGGGGATACGATGGTTCCGCTCCCGCGGTACTCCACGGTCGCCGGCGTCCCGATCACCGAGCTTCTCCCCGCCGACCGGGTCGAGGCCATCGTCAAGCGCACGGCGGGCGGCGGCGCCGAGATCGTCAACTTCCTGAAGACCGGCTCGGCCTACTACGCCCCGTCGGCCGCGGCCGTCGAGATGGCCGACGCCATCTTCAACGACAAGAAGAAGATCCTCCCCTGCGCGGCCTACCTCGAGGGGGAGTACGGGATCAACGGCCTCTACGTCGGCGTCCCGGTCGTCCTCGGCAAGGACGGTGTCGAGAAGATCATCCAGCTGAACCTGACGCCGGAGGAGCTCGCGGCGCTGCAGAAGTCGGCCGAGTCCGTCGCCGAGCTCTGCGGGAAGCTGACCTGCTGAACGCCAGATGAGCGCGATACCGATGACCTCCGAAAGACCGGTGCTCGGCTCCATCGCCCTGAAGGCGGTGATGGCCCTGACCGGCCTCGTCCTCTACGGCTTCGTCTTCGTCCACATGGTCGGAAACCTCCAGCTCTACCAGGGGCCGGAGAAGATCAACGCCTACGCGGCGTTCCTGAAGTCGGTGCCGGCGGTCCTCTGGGGGTTCCGCGCCGTCCTGCTGGGCGCGGTCGGCCTTCACGCCGTGGCCGCCTTCATCCTCTGGCGGCGCAACCGGGCGGCCCGCCCCGTCGGCTACGCCAGCCAGGACTTCCAGGCCGCGACGATCACCTCGCGGACGATGTACTGGACGGGGCCGATGATCGGCCTCTTCATCGTCTACCACCTCCTCCATCTCACGGTCGGCTCGGTCCACCCGACCTTCAGCCACACCGACGTCTACTCGAACCTCGTCACGGCCTTCTCGAACCCGGCCGTCTCCATCTTCTACATCCTCGCCATGGTCGCCCTCGGCTTCCACCTCTTCCACGGCGCCTTCAGCCTCTTCCAGACACTCGGGCTGAAGACCCCGAAGTACGAGAAGCCGCTCAAGGTGGTCCTGATGGCCGTCTCCACCGTGATCGTCGTCGTGAACATCTCCTTCCCGATCGCGGTCCTGGCCGGGCTCGTCCGCCCGGTGGCGAGCTAGGAGGTCGCGGAATGGAACTCGACGGCAAGTGCCCCACCGGCCCCATGGAGTCGCGCTGGACGCGGCACAAGGCGGCCATCAAGCTCATCAATCCGGCGAACAAGCGGAAGTACAAGCTCATCATGGTCGGCTCCGGCCTCGCGGGCGCCTCGGGCGCCGCGAGCCTTGCCGAGCTCGGATACGAGGTCTCCTGCTTCTGCTACCAGGACAGCCCCCGCCGCGCCCACTCCATCGCGGCGCAGGGCGGCATCAACGCGGCCAAGAATTACCAGAACGACGGCGACAGCGTCTACCGCCTCTTCTACGACACCGTGAAGGGGGGCGACTTCCGGGCCCGCGAGTCGAACGTCCACCGCCTCGCCGAGGTGAGCAACGACATCATCGACCAGTGTGTCGCGCAGGGCGTTCCGTTCGGGCGCGAGTACGGCGGCACGCTCGGGAACCGCTCCTTCGGCGGCGCGCAGGTCTCGCGGACGTTCTACGCGAGGGGCCAGACGGGGCAGCAGCTCCTCATCGGCGCCTACCAGGCGCTCGAGAGGCAGATCGGCCTCGGCAAGGTGAAGATGTACCCGCGCACCGAGATGCTCGATCTCATCGTGATCGACGGCGTGGCGCGCGGCATCGTCGTCCGCGACATGGTCACCGGCAAGGTCTCGAGCCACTTCGCCGACGCGGTCATGCTCGCGACGGGCGGCTACGGGAACGGCTATTTCCTCTCGACGAACGCGAAAGGGTGCAACGCCACCGCCATCTGGCGCGCCCACCGGCGCGGCGCCTACTTCGCGAACCCCTGCTACACGCAGATCCACCCCACCTGCATCCCGGTCCACGGCGAGAACCAGAGCAAGCTGACGCTCATGTCCGAGTCGCTCCGCAACGACGGCCGGATCTGGGTGCCGCTGAAGAAGGGGGAGACCCGCAAGGCCGCCGACATCCCCGAGGCCGAGCGCGACTACTACCTCGAGAGGAAGTACCCCAGCTTCGGCAACCTCGCCCCCCGCGACATCTCCTCGCGCGCGGCCAAGCAGGTCTGCGACGAGGGGCGCGGCGTGGGCCCCGGCGGCCAGGGCGTCTACCTCGACTTCGCCGAGTCGATCGGCCGGCTCGGCGAGGGCGTCATCCGGGAGCGGTACGGGAACCTCTTCGAGATGTACGAGAGGATCACCGACGAGAACCCGTACAAGGTCCCGATGCGGATCTACCCGGCGGTCCACTACACGATGGGCGGTCTCTGGGTCGACTACAACCTCATGTCCAACATTCCGGGCCTCTTCGTCCTCGGCGAGGCGAACTTCTCCGACCACGGCGCGAACCGCCTCGGCGCCTCGGCCCTCATGCAGGGTCTCGCCGACGGCTACTTCGTCATTCCCTACACGATCGGCAACTACCTCGCCCAGGGCAGGCCCGCGAAGGTCGACGCCACGCACCCCGCCGTGAAGGCGGCCGAGGCGGACGTCACCGAGCGGACGAAGAAGCTCCTCTCCATCAAGGGAAAGCGGACCGTCGACTCCCTCCACAAGCAGCTCGGGCTCCTCATGTGGGAGAACTGCGGCATGGGCCGCACCCGGGAGCGCCTCGAGCTGGGGATCGCGAAGATCCCGGAGCTTCGCGAGGAGTTCTGGAAGAGCGTCTTCGTCCCGGGAAGCGGGGAGGACCTGAACGTCGCCCTCGAGAAGGCGGGGCGGCTCGCCGACTTCTTCGAGCTCGACGAGCTCATCTGCCGCGATGCCCTCGCCCGCGAGGAGTCGTGCGGCGGCCACTTCCGCGAGGAGTACCAGACGCCGGACGGCGAGGCGCTCCGCAACGACGAGAAGTTCGCGCACGTTGCCGCCTGGGAGTGGAAGGGGGAGGGTCTGGCGCCGGAGCGCCACACGGAGGCGCTCACGTTCGAATCCGTCCACCTCGCCACGAGGAGCTACAAGTAATGAGCGGCGACAAGGACATCAACATCAAGGTTCGCATCTGGCGCCAGAAGTCGCCTTCCGACAAGGGCGGCCTCGTCACCTACGACGTCCCGGGCGTCAGCACCGGCTCCTCGTTCCTCGAGATGCTCGACCTCGTGAGCGAGCGCCTCATGGAGAAGGGAGAGGAGCCGGTCGCGCTCGACCACGACTGCCGCGAGGGCATCTGCGGCGCCTGCTCTCTCGTCATCAATGGAGTCCCTCACGGGCCGCGCTCGGCGACGACGACCTGCCAGCTCCACATGAGGAGCTTCCAGGACGGCCAGACGATCACCGTCGAGCCGTTCCGGGCGAAGGCGTTCCCCGTCATCAAGGACCTCATCGTCGACCGGTCGGCCTACGACCGGATCATCGCGGCCGGCGGCTTCGTCTCGGTGAACACCGGAGTCGGGGTCGACGCGAACGCGATCCCCGTCCGGAAAGAGGACGCCGAGCTCGCGATGGACGCGGCGGCGTGCATCGGCTGCGGCGCCTGCGCTGCCGCCTGCCCGAACGCCTCGGCGATGCTCTTCGTCGGCGCGAAGGTCTCGCACCTCGGGCTCCTCCCGCAGGGGCAGCCGGAGCGGCAGGACCGGGTCCTCAAGATGGTCGCGCAGATGGACGCCGAGGGCTTCGGCGGCTGCACGAACATGGGCGAGTGCGAGGCCGCCTGCCCGAAGGAGATCAAGCTCGAGGTCATCGCGCGGATGAACCGCGACTACCTGGGCGGCAAGCTCACGAAGCGGCCCAAGGGGGCCGAGAAGGGCGGAGGGGCCTGATCCACGGGCGGGGCGCACGGGGGGCCCCGCGCTCCTGAAACGGAAGTCCTGGGCGGCCGGGGGCGACCCCGGCCGCGCCATTTCGGGGCGGCGGTGCGAGACTTCGCGCATGTCCGACACTCCCGACGCGAACGACCCCTACTCCCGCCTGTCCTACCGCCGCCTCATCGCCTGGCCCGCACGGATCCAGCGCGAGGCGCCGTTCCTCGGGGAGGTCCTCGGCGGCGCGCCTTCGAGGCGCATCCTCGACCTCGGCTGCGGGACGGGGGAACACGCACGGTTCCTCTCGGAGGAGGGCTTCGAGGTGACGGGCGTCGACGCCTCCGAGGCTCAGCTCGCCCAGGCGCGCGAGGCGGGGCCGGGACCGGCGTTCGTGAAGGGAGACCTCGCGGAGCTGGCTGCGGCCGTGACGGGCCCCTTCGGCGGGGCGATCGCGCTCGGCAACGGTCTGCCGCACCTCTTCCCGGTGGAGATGGTCCGGTTCCTCGCGGACCTCGCCGGCCTCCTCCATCCTGGCGCGCCGGTCCTCCTTCAGATCCTCAACTACGACCGGATCCTCGACCAGCGCATCACGAGTCTCCCGCTGAACGTCCGCGAGGACGACGCCGAGCGGGTCGTCTTCCTGCGCCTCATGGACCCACGCCCCGACGGCACCGTCCTCTTCAACCCGACCACGCTGAGCTGGCGCCCCGGCGAGGAGCCGCCGGTGGAGGTCGTCACGGGGAAGAACGTCGTCCTGAAGGGGTGGCGGCGGGTGGAGCTGGAGGCCGCGCTCGAGGCGGCCGGCTTCCGGGTCGAGGAGGTCTTCGGCGGGATGAAGCGTGAAGCGTGGGATGCCGCCACGTCGCCTGACACGGTCGTCCTGGCGCGGAGGTAGGTGCGCCGGAATCCCTCGATCTCGCCGCCCGGCAGACGTCTGCGAGCACCCATATCCTGAACGACGTTCTCAGGAACCGCAGTTCGAGCTTCCTCTCGACGGACTTCCTGTTCTGACGCCCCGTCCCGCCGGCGCCGCGCCTATGATTTGCGGCAGGAGAGATCCGGGACGGTGGAAGACGAGCGACCCGATCCGGGCGACGCCGCGACGGAAACCGGTGAGATCACCGTGCCGTCCGTGCGCCTCTTCGCTCCCGGCACCGAGATCGGTCGGCGCTACGAGGTGCGCGGCGTCCTCGGCATGGGCGGCTCGGCGGTCGTTTACGAGGCGTTCGACCGCGAGCTGAAGCGGCGCGTCGCGCTGAAGGTCCTCCGGACCGACCGGACGTCGGAGGCCGCGCTCAAGCGCTTCCGGCGCGAGGTGGCCATCGCGCGCGACGCCGCGGGATGCCGTCTCGTGAGGGTCTTCGACATCGGCCAGTCGGGCGACACGGTGTTCCTGACGATGGAGCTCGTCGACGGGGAATCGCTCCGTGAGCTTCTCGCCCGCGGCCCGCTCCCGCCGGAGCGCGCGACCCAGATCGGCGTCGCGGTGCTGCACGCGCTCGCCGACCTGCACGCGCTGGGCATCGTTCACCGCGACGTGAAGCCGGGGAACATCCTCCTGTCGGCGTCGGGAGAAGTGAAGCTCGCCGATTTCGGCCTCGCCCGGCACTGGGAAGGTACCGAGACCCGCGTTACGGAGACCGAGGGGCTCGTCGGGACCGTCGAGTACCTCTCTCCGGAGCAGGCGCTCGGCGACCTCCTCGACGCGCGGAGCGACCTCTACTCGTTCGGGGTCGTCCTCTTCGAGATGCTCGCGGGGAAGGTGCCGCTGCGCGGCGACTCGGCCATCGGGACGATCGTGGCGCACATCCGCCAGGAGCCACCTGATGTCAGGAAGCTCCGGCCGCAGGCGCCCTCCTGGCTCGCAGGCATCGTCACGCGCCTCCTCGCGAAGGACCGCGAGAGGCGCTACGCCACGGCCGCCGACGTCCTCGCCGACCTCGGGGCCCGGAAGGCGCGGAGGGCTCCGCGCCGGCTGCGACGGCCCCTCGCGATCGGCATGTCGGCTGCACTTCTGGCGATCGTCCTCGTGCTGGCGTTCCTCCCGGTCTTCCCGTGGAATCGGCCGCAGCTGTCACGCCTCGTTCCGGACGGCGCGGGGGGAATCCAGGCACTCGACGGCGAGGGACGCCTGCTCTGGCGGCGCGCGGGCGTGGAGGCGGGGCGTCAGGTCAACCTCGTCCGGCTGGGGGACGGGCGGACGGGAGCCGTGGCCGTGAGAGGCGGCCTCGACGAGCCGAGGAAGGTCCTCGAGCTCCTCCATCCGCTCACCGGACGGGTCGTGGCCGAGATGCCTCTCCCCGAGCCCGTCACCGCGGCCTTTGGCCCCGCTGCTTTCCCGACGTTCTCGAACACCTTCGTCGCGGGCGCGCTCTTCCCGTTCGACGTGGAGGGAGATGGCGTCGACGAGGTGGCCGTGAGCCTGTGTCACAGCCCGCTCTATCCCGGCGCGACCTACGTCTGCGACCTGAAACGCCGGCGGGTCGTCGTCGCGTTCTACGGTTCCGGGCATCACTACGCCGGGGCCGCGGCCGACGTCGACGCAGACGGCCGGAAGGAGCTGATCCTCGCCGGGTTCAACAACCGGATGGGCTTCTCCGGCTCGGTCGCGGCGCTGAAGGTCCCGCGGGACGACGGAGCGGTCGGTCGCGACGCCAGCCTGCCTTCTGCAGAATCGCCGGACCGCCCGTCCTGGGGCGACCGGGCCCCGCTCCTGGCCTGGTACGCCCTCGTCCCCAGTGCGGTCTTCGACGGAAGCGTCGGCCCCGCGGTCGAGGCGGCGAGAGCGTCCCTTAAGGTCGGGGCGTATGGACCGAGACAGATCGAGCTCGCTCTCGACGGATTCCCTCGTGGTCCCCGTGCGGCCGGGGAATCAGAAAGGCGCGCGCTGGCCCGGGAAGAGGCGTATGTGCACCTGCGAGAGGCCGCCCGGCTTCGGGGCGGCGGCCGGACGCAAGAGGCCTTGTCTGAAGTGGAGCTGGCGTGGGAACGCGCTCGGGAGGCCGGCGACGCCCCGCTTACCCAGTGGACTGCCCGGGCCCGGGCCGTGGCGCTCCTCGACGCCGGCCGGAGCGCTGCGGCGGATGCGGCCTGGGTGTCCGCTTACGGGCGGACGGAGGAGCAGGCACCGATCGCCGTGGAAGCGGGCCGCGCGTTCCACCTCCATGGAGATCTCGGCCGGGCCATCGACTGGTATCGCCGCGGCCTCTCGGGAAAAGGGGACCGCGTCCGGCTCGGGGCCGACCCCCGCGAGCTGATCGTCGGAGAGGTCCTCGCTCTCGGCGAGGCGCGCCGGTGGGACGAGGCCGCGGCCGAGGTCGACCGGTTCGACGCGGCCTATCCCGACCGGGGTTTCGACACCGCGCCGCTCAGGTCCTGGATCGCCTGGCGTACCGGCCGGCGTCCGGCGCGCTTCGAGCCGAATCAGGTCTCGATCGGGCTCTTCCGCTACTGGAGCCTTGAGGTCCGGCGCGCCCGCGGCGAGGAACCGGCGACGCTCCTCGCCGACGCCCAGCGCGTCGGCAGGGAGGCCCTCGACGTCGCGCCGCTCTTCGCCTCGCTCAGCGCCGAGCTCCTCGCCGGCCTCGGACGGAAGGCCGAGGCGAGGGAGCTGGCCGCCGAGGCGCTGTCCGGCGCGAGGACGCTCGCCGTGTCCGACACCGGCGTCCGTGCCCACCTCGGCCTCGTAGAGGAACGGGCCGGGGCGCTCGGCGTCAGCTCCGCTGGAGCAGGAGGACGGCGGTGACGCCGAGGCCGATGACGACGACGGCCGCGCGCGCCTTCTCCTTGCCGATGCGCCGGGCGAAGCGCGCCCCGGCGTAGCCGCCGACCGTCGCTCCCCCGATCATCACGAGCGCGATGGGCCAGAGGACGGCGCCGTGCAGGACGAACCACGCCGCCGCGACGACGTTGATCGTGATGCCGAAGAAGTTCTTCAGCCCGTTCATCGCGTGGATGTCGGTGAGGCCCAGGAAGCCGAGGACGACGAGCATCAGGATGCCGATGCCTGCGCCGAAGTAGCCGCCGTAGACCGCGACGGCGAGCTGGGCCAGCGTCGCCATGCCCCAACGGGCCGTCGTGGGCCCGTCTGGCGCGTGCGCCTCGACGTCGCCCTTCCTCTTCGAGAGGACGATCTGGAGCATGAAGAGGAGCGTCGCGAAGAGGACGAGGAACGGCGCGAGGCTCGCGAAGAGCTTCTCGGGAGTTTTCAGGAGGAGAACCGACCCGATGCCGCCGCCGACGAGGCTCGGGAGGAAGAGCGTCTTCAGCCAGGCGCGGTGCGTCGCCACCTCGCGCCGGTAGCCGGCGAGGCTCGCGGCCGCCCCGGGGAGGAGCGCGATCGTCGACGTGGCGTTCGCCTGGATCGCCGGTACCCCGAGGAGGATGAGCGTCGGGAACGTGAGGATCGTCCCGCCCCCTGCGAGGGCGTTCATGACCCCCGCGCCGGCCGAGGAGGCGAGGAGCGCGGCGATCTCGCCGGCCGTCACTTCGCCGCAGGCTCCGCGGGGGCGGACGATTCTCTCGGCGCTCCGGGCGTCATCGACCACTCGAGCCAGGAACCCTGGTAGAGCCGCACGTCGGGATGGCCGAGCCGGAATCTCAGCGTGTAGAAGGTCTCCGAGGCCTGGTGGCCGCTGTTGCAGTAGACGACGACGGGCCTCTCCCAGGAGACGCCGGCCTCTTCGAGCTCCGCGCGGGTCGCGGCCTCGGGGCGGAACGAGCCGCCGTCGACGTCCTTCTTCCAGAAGCGGTTCCTCGCCCCCGGAATGCGCCCTGCCGCCCACTGCTCCTCGGGCCGCACGTCCAAGAAGACGGTTCTCTCGTCGCCGATGCGCTTCTTCACGTCGTCGATCGGGACGAGGAACGAGGTATCGCCCGGGAGGGTCGGCTTTGCGACAGGGATGAGCGAACGGTCCTTCGTCGTCGCGCGGGCCTCGGCCGTCCAGCGCGAGAAGCCGCCGTCCAGGACGGAGACTTTCCGGGCTCCGGCGATCAGGGCGGCCGTGGCGACGTACGTCGCGTCGTTGTCGCTCTCTGCGCCGTAGACGACGACGTGTGACCCGGAGGTCACCCCGGCGCGGGCGAAGACGACGCCGAGGACCTCGGGCGGGTATGTCGTGGCGGGGACGCCGCCCGACGTGGAGCGGAGGTTCTCGACCGCGACGCTCTGCGCTCCCTGCAGGTGCGCGGCGAGGAAGTCGCGCATCGGCCGGGCGTCGAGGAGGACGAGGTCCTTCGATCCCAGGGCTGCCGATAACCACTCGCCCGAGACGACGGCCGGGGCCGAAGGGGCCTTCGTCGTTTCGGCCGCGAGGGAAGACGGGGCGAGGGCGGCGGCCGAGGCGACGAGGAGAAGGACGATGAGGAGGCGGGAGGCGCGCGGCGAGAACCTCATGCCTCGGATGATGCCAGCAGCCGGGCTATCCTCCGCCCCGCATGCGCAGACGTGTCGGCATCTGGCTCTTCGCCCTCCTCGTCACCCTCTCCTCAGCCATCTACCAGCGGCTCACCGGGCCAACGCGGCCCGCCCGCGGCACCGTGATGCTCGGGGAGTCGGACGTGAAGCTCCGGCTGCTCCGTTCCTGGGCGGGAGCGGGAGACCTCGCCGTCACCGTGAAGGCTCCGGACCCGAAGGTCACCGGAAGCGTGGCGTGGCGGCGCTACCCGACGAACGACGCGTTCGCGGCGCTGCCGATGGTCCGCGAGGGCGAGACGCTCAGAACGGCCCTGCCGCACCAGCCACCCGCCGGCAAGGTCGAGTACCAGGTCCGGCTCGAGCGCGAAGGGCAATTCGCCCTCTTCCCCCAGCGCCCGGCGATCGCCCGCTTCAAGGGCGCGGTCTCCAACGTCGTCATCGTCCCGCACGTCTTTGCGATGTTCACCGGGATGCTCGTCGCGAACGCGGCCGGCCTCTTCGCCCTCCGCGGCGAACGAAAGCTCTTCCGGATCTCGCTCGTCGTCGTGGCGCTCCTCACGTTCGGCGGCCTCTTCTCTCGGGCCGCTCGTCCAGAAGCAGGCCTTCGACGCCTACTGGACCGGCTGGCCCTTCGGCGGCGACATGACCGACAACAAGACCGCCGTCGCCGTCCTCGCGTGGGCGTTCGCGGCGTTCCGCGCCCGCGGGGGCCGCGACGCCCGCGTCGCCGTCGGCGTCGCGGCGCTCGTGACGCTCGCCGTCTTCATGATCCCGCACAGCGCCTGGGGCTCGCAGATCGACTGGTCCAAGCTCCCGCCGCCGAAGTAGAGGGGAGCCGGGTCGGGCCGTCAGGGCAGCGGCTTGAGCGTGAGCGGATCGCGGAGCGGCACCCGGGAGAGCGGGAGCCTCACCGCGTCCTTCAGGGCGCCCGGGTGGTCCGGGTCACCCGACTCGACCTCGGCGGCCTTGCCGACCGCGAGGACGACCATCTTCTCCGGCTCGAGGAGCCTCTTCGCCAGCTTTCGGACGTCTTCGGCCGTCACCGCCCTCACCTTCTCGCGGTAGTCGACCCACCAGTCTTCGGGCCAGCCGTTCAGCTGCTCCTCGGCAAAGCGGTTCGCGATCGCCTGGCGGCTCGCCCACTGGGCCGGGAACGACTCGACGAGGCCGTCCTTGACCGACGCCAGCTCGGCCTCGGTCAGCGCCTCGTCCTTCAGCCTCTGCATCTCGGCGAGCGCGAGGCGCAGGGCGTAGGCCACCGTGGTGTTCTTCGTCTGGAGGCCGCCGGTCAGGTCGCCGCGCCAGTGGGGCCCCTCGCCGAGCGTCGTCCTCACGCCGTACGTGAGGCCCTCGTCGGAGCGGATCTTCTTCATGAGGCGCGCCGTGAAGCCGCCACCGCCGAGGACGTGGTTCATCACCATCGCCGGGTACCAGTCGGGGTCGGAGCGGCGCATCCCGGGGAAGGCCCACTGGAGCATCGCCTGCGGGGCGTCCTTGTCGCAGACGTAGAGTCCCGGCGCCCGCACGAAGTCGGGCTCGGGCACCTTCGGGCTCGGGCGCGCGGTCTTTCCCGCCGCGATCGCGCCGACCGTCCGGTTGAGGAGGTCGACCATCGCCTTCTTTTCGAACTTCCCCGAGACGGCGACGGCGAGGTTCGCCGGGTGGAGGAGCCCGGCGTGGAACGCGAGGAGATCCTCGCGCGTGATCGCGTCGAGGCTCGCGGCGGTCGTCTTCTCCGTGGCGAAGAACTTCTCGCCGAAGAGGAGATACGGCATCTGGATCTGGGCGATCGAGGTGACGGCGTCGTTGCGCCGCTCGAGGCCCTGGCGGGCACTCTTCTTCGCGAGGTCGAGCCGATCCTGTGCAAACGCGGGCTGCGTGAGCGCCTGCATGAGGAGGTCGACGCCCTCGGCGAGGTCCTTCTCCTGCACCTGGAGGTAGAGGCTGCCGCTCGTCGGGCCGCAGGTCGACGAGAGCGTCGCCGCGAGCGCCTCGAGGCGGTCCTCGACCGCGGCGGCATCCTTCTTCTGCGTCCCGCCGACGGCGAGCTGCGAGCCGAAGAGGCTCGCGAGGCCTTCCTTGCCGGCCGGCTCCATGTAGGCGCCGCCCCGCCACCAGACGGTGATGCGGACGAGCGGGACGCCCGTCGGATCGGAGACGAGGTAGGCCGGGACTCTGTTCTTCAGGACGACCTTCGCGTCCTTCGCCTTCGGGACCTGGAAGGCGATAGGGGGGTAAGAGAGCTTCTCGGGGCGGTCCGGGATCGCCTGCCCGAGGGCGCAGGACGCCGAGACGGCGAGCAGGAGTGCGCCGCAGTTCACGAAGCGGTTCATCCCTTCACCTCCGGGACCGGGGCGGCGGCGGGTGCGGGGGGCGGGCCGCCGGGTCGCCTCCGCGGCATCCCCTCGCCGCCCCCGCCCTTGCGTGTCGTCAGGAGAACGCTGCGGCTCTCCTTCACGAGGTACTTCTTCGCGACGCGCTGGACGTCCTCGCGGGTCACGGCCTCGACCTTCTTCGGAGAATCCCAGGAGGTCCCGGTACGTGCCGCTGCTCTCGGCCTGGGCGAGACTCGCGGATACCGGAGTTGCTCTCGAGCCGGGTGTAGAAGGCAACGCGGAGGGCGTTCTTCGCGCGGGCCAGCTCGTCGTCGGAGATTCCTTCCTTCACGACCTTGTCGAGCTCGGCGTAGAGGAGCGGTTCGACCTCGCCGGGCCGTTTGCCGGGGCCGGCGTCGCGGAGACCGTGAAGAGGCCGCCGTACTTCTGCCCGCGAAAGTAGGCCGAGGGCGCGGGTCGCGGCCTTCTGGTCGAGGACGAGGGCCCGGTGGAGGCGGCCGACGGCGGACGCGCCGGTCCGCCCATGCCGGGCGGCCGGTCATCGGCGCTCCGCCGAGGACGACGCCGAGGACCTGCAGCGCCGGGGCGTCGCGGTGGACGGCGGGGACCGCCTTGTAGTCGGCCTCCACCGATGGCGTCATCTCGACCTCGGCCACCATCCGCTGCTCGGCGGGCTGGGCGGGCTCGAGCGTCACGACCGGCGGGACCCCTTCGGGTTCGCGGGGGATCCGCCGAAGTACTTCTCCATGAGGGCGTGCGTCTTCTCGGGGTCGAGGTCGCCGACGAGAATCGCCGTGAGGTTGTCCGGGGCGTAGTAGGTGGCGAAGAACTCGCTGCCCTGCTCGCGTGTCACCTGGGCGATGTCGCTCGGGCCGGCCGATGACCTGCCAGTGGTACGGGTGCGCCATCCAGGTCATCGCGTTGAACGCCTCGTTCACCGTCCCGCCGGGGCGCGACTCGAGGGTCTGCCGCCGCTCCTCGAGGATGACGTTGCGCTCGCTGTAGAACTCGCGGAAGACCGGGTTCGCGAGCCGGTCGGATCGAGCCAGGCCCAGAGCTCGACCTTGTTGGACGGAATGCCGACGATGTAGAACGTCCGGTCATTGCTCGTCGACGCGTTCAGCCCGGTCGAGCCGTTCTCCTGGTAGATCTTGTCCATC
>JADJZB010000014.1 GCA_016719485.1 Holophagales bacterium | reverse complement strand
CGCCGAAGAAGTCGGAATCGATGCGCTTGACGATGTAGGTCGTGGCTGGGAGACGCCGAGATCGAAGTCGATCATCAGCTCGGCCAGCTGGGCACCGTCGATCAGCGCGACCTTCGAGTCGATCCCGGCGGCGTACTGGCGGGCCTCGTCGGAGAAGGCGCTCGTCGTGAGGGAAGACGCCCTTGCGGGCCCCTTCGGCCGTGCAGCGCTCCCACGAACTTCTGGATCTCGGGCCGCCCGACCGTCCCCTCCCAGCGCTTGGCCTGCAGGTAGATCACGTCCAGACCGAGCCGGTCCTCGTGGATCACCCCGTCGAGCCCTTCGTCGCCGGAGCGGCCGAGGGCCTTCGCCGTAGCCCATCTTCAGAAGCAGAGCCACCACCAGCTCCTCGAAGAACGTGGGCGAGCTCCTCTTCACCCGATCGAGAACCTCGGTGGCCAGGGCCTTTCGGATGCGCAGACTGGCCGACTCCAGCGTCTCCTCGGGCGTTGCGGAGCTCTCCGTGTGCTCCTCTCCGGTGCTCGAGTCCTCGGAGTCCTTCTTCGTCCGAAACTCCACGAACTCGGGAAACCGGTCGAGCACCCGGATGTCGACCCGGGGGAGCTTCTCGGCAAGGAGGGCCAGGCCGCGGGGCGTGATCTGGAAGTGTCCGCGCCGGGAAGAGGGAGAAGAGCCCAGCCCGCTGCAGGTAGACCTGGCCCAGGCGGTCCGATTCGCGAACACCGTCTGCCGGCCGCTCGGCAGCAGCTGGGCGGTGTCCTCCTCGGAGAGCCCCAGCCGTGCGGCCAGCAGTGGGCGGGCCTCGGCCAGCGTGTGCTCCTTGCCGTCGGCAGCCAGCTGCAGGATCGGGAGCATCAGGTCCTGAAAGCCGGGGACGCTCATCAGCCTCTGCCGTTGGCGATCTGGTCGATCTGCTTCTTGGCGATGAACGCGTCGAGGAAATCGACGATCGACTTCAGGTCGTCACGCGTCACCACGGCATCGAGCTTCCGGAGCCGCTCGGCGAGGACGGGATAGCGGATCGCGGGGCTCTCTCCTGCCTTGCGCTTCGTCACGCCGAAGACCAGCTCGTCGGCGGAAACCTGGAGCACCTCGGCCATGCGGCGGATGCGCTCGAGTGTGGGCAGGGAGGTCCCCATCTCGTACTTGGAGACCTGGCGGACGTGGACCCCGATCAGGTCGGCCAGCTCCTGCTGCGAGAGGCGCCTCTCTGCCGGAGCCGCTTGAGAGTCTGAGAGAACGCGGCCATCAGCAGCGAGTCTAGGGTCGGGTCTCGGATGAGCCTGTGGATGTCCATTGACAGAGGCATACTATACGCTTACCGTGCGTATACGCGTAAAGTATGCTTCGCGAGCCTGCTTTTCCCTCTTGACAGCCCCTCGCGAAAACGGCGTTTCGACGCGGCGGAGGTGACCGATGGCGCGAATCCCCGACGAGCTGCTCCGGCGCATCCGTGAGGAGGTCCCTCTCGAGCGACTCGCGGAAGGTCGGGGCGTCGAGCTGAAGAGGCACGGTGCGGACCTGATCGGACGCTGTCCCTTCCACGACGACCGGGAGCCCTCCCTCGTCGTGACTCCCGGCAAGAACCTCTGGCACTGCCTCGGCGAATGCCAGACGGGCGGCTCGCCGATCGACTGGGTGATGAAGGCCGAAGGGGTGAGCTTCCGCCATGCCGTCGAGATCCTGCGGGCCGAGCACTTCCCGACGACGCCCTCCCTCGACGGCCCGCCGCAGCGCTCGAGCGTCCCGAAGCTCGCGCCTCCCGTCGACCTCGACGCCGACGACCGCGAGCTCCTCGGCCAGGTGATCGGCTACTACCACCAGACGCTGAAGGAGAGCCCCGAGGCCCTCGGGTATCTCGAGAAGCGGGGCCTCGTCCATCCCGAGGTCATCGACCGCTTCCGGCTCGGTTATGCGAATCGCACGCTCGGCTACCGGCTCCCCGCCATGAACCGCAAAGCCGGAGCCGAGATCCGAGGGCGCCTCCAGAAGCTGGGCATCCTCCGTGAGACGGGCCACGAACACCTTTCTGGATCGCTCGTCATCCCGATCCTGGGCGAAGGGGGCGAGGTCCTCGGCGCCTACGGCCGGAAGATCACGCCGACGCATCAGCTCCGGGCCGGCACGCCGCTGCACCTCTACCTCCCGGGCCCTCACCGCGGTGTCTTCAACGTCGAAGCCCTCGTCTCCTCGAAGGAAGTCATCCTCTGCGAGGCGCTGATCGACGCCCTCACCTTCTGGTGCGCCGGCTTCCGCAACGTCACGGCCGCGTACGGCGTCGAGGGCTTCACCCACGACCACCTCGCGGCCTTCAAGACGTACGGCACTGAGCACGTCCTCATCGCCTACGACCACGACGAGGCCGGCGACAAGGCCGCGGAGAGCCTCGCGAAGAAGCTCACGGCCGAAGGTATCGGCTGCTCGCGCGTCCAGTTTCCGAAGGGGATGGACGCCAACGAGTACGCCCTGAAGGTCCAGCCGGCGGGAAAGGCCCTCGGGCTTCTCCTGCGAACGGCCGTCTGGATGGGGAACGGGAAGCAGCCGGAGAGCGTCACGACGACAACCGCCACGACGGCTAAGGCGCAGTGCGCCGCTGCCGCGGCGCCCGCGCCAGCCGAGGCGGCTGCGCCGTCTCCGGCCGCTCCGCTCCCTGTCTCGCCCGCCTCGCCCGTCCCTGTCGTAAGCACGTACGAGCAGCCGGCCCCTTTAGCAGCTAAAGAAAAGAAGCTCCAGGGCGATGCCTCGCAGACGACCCCGAACCTCGACGAAGTCGTCGTCCCTCTCGGCGATCGCCGCTACCGCCTCCGCGGCCTGAAGAAGAACCTCGCCTGGGGCGTCCTGAAGCTCAACGTCCTCGTCACCCGCGAAGGCCCCGAGGCCGAGGCCCTCTTCGCGCCCCCGTCACCGCTCTCCGGCTTCTTCGTCGACACCCTCGACCTCTACTCGGCCCGCCAGCGCGCCGCCTTCGAGAAGCAGGCCGCGCACGAGCTGGGCCTGATCGAAGAGACGATCAAGCGCGACCTCGGCCAGCTCCTGCGCCGTGCCGAGGAGCTTCAGCAGGAGAGCATCCGCAAGACGCTCGAGCCGAAGGAGAAGGCCGTCCTCCTCTCCGAAGATGAAACGGCCGAAGCCCTCGGCTTCCTCCGCGACCCCAATCTCCTCGCCCGCATCCTCGATGACTTCGAGACTGGCGGTCTCGTCGGGGAGGACACGAACAAGCTCACGGCGTACCTTGCGGCCGTCTCGAGAAAGCTCGACAAGCCGCTGGCCGTCATCGTCCAGTCCAGCTCGGCCGCCGGCAAGTCAGCCCTCATGGAGGCCGTCCTCGGCTTCGTCCCGGAGGAGGAGCGCGAGAAATACTCGGCCCTCACGGGCCAGTCGCTCTTCTACTTCGGCGAGGGCAAGAGCCTGCGGCACAAGATCCTGGCCATCGCCGAGGAGGAAGGCGCGGAGAAGGCGGGCTACGCCTTGAAGCTCCTCCAGTCGGAGGGCGAGCTCTCCATCGCCTCCACCGGCAAGGACCCGCAGACGGGACGCCTCGTCACGCAGGAGTACCGCGTCGAAGGGCCGGTGATGATCTTCCTGACGACGACGGCCATCGAGATCGACGAGGAGCTCCTCAACCGCTGCCTCGTCCTGACCGTCGACGAGAGCCGGGAGCAGACGAGGCGCATCCACGAGCTGCAGCGGCGGGCCTCGACGCTCGACGGTATCCTCGCCTCACGCCGGAAGCCTAAGGCGCTGAAGGTCCACCGCAACGCCCAGCGGCTCCTGCGCCCGCTCCTCGTCCACAACCCCTTCGCCTCGCGCCTGACCTTCCTCGACGAGAAGACGCGCATGCGGCGCGACCACGTCAAATACCTCAAGCTCATCGAGGCCATCGCCCTCCTCTTCCAGTACCAGCGGGAGGTGAAGAGCCTGACGGTCGACGGCGAGGTCGTCGAGTACGTCGAAGCGACTGTCTCCGACGTCGCCCTCGCCAACCGTCTTGCCTCGGAGGTCCTCGGCCGGAGCCTCGACGAGCTGCCGCCGCAGACGCGGCGGCTCCTCGTGCACCTCGACGACCTAGTCACGTCCCTCTGCGAGAAGCACGGCGTCGCGAGGGAGGACCTGCGCTTCAGCCGGCGAGACGTGAGGGCGGCGACCGGCTGGGGCGACACGCAGCTGAAGGTCCACATGGCGCGCCTGGCCGAGCTGGAGTACCTGCTCCTGCACCGCGGAGGCCGGGGCCAGAGCTTCGTCTACGAACTGCTCTACAGGGGCGAGGGCAAGGACGGCTCGCGCTTCCTCCCCGGCCTCCTCGATGTCACGGGCCTTGCCGAGTACGACGGAGAGCGGTCGGGGTTTTCGGCCGAGCGGTCGGCCCCCGGTCGGCCCTCGGTCGGGGGGGGGTCGGGGGCCGGTCGGGGTGAGGAAGACGAGCCGGACCTCGCTCCCCATACGCACTTGAACGGTTTCTCGCACGAAGAGGCCGAAACCTCGCTCCTCGGAGCCACGCTCGGAATCCCGTCGTACCCGCTGCCTGAGCCGAAGCGCGTCCTCCGCCGCGCAGCGGGCCGGCTGTGAGCCGACCCGCAGTGGGCAGGGGAGAGCGGCCGTGACGAGCCCAGCCCGACGGCGCGCGGCGGCCCGAAGGAAGCGGGTCTTCGCCTTCCGCGACACCACCGACCCTCGCGGCTTCGTCATCCTTCTGAAGGCCCATCTCGAGCACATGAAGGTCAGGGGCTACTCGCCCAGGACGGTCCTGTCGGCCGAGTGGTCCGTCTCGGACTTCGTCGTCTGGTGCCAGGAGCGCGACGTGATGAAACCCCGCGACGTCACCAAGCCGATGCTCGAGCGCTACCAGCGGACGCTCTTCTACACGGAGAAGCCCGACGGGAGCCCGCTGACCCTCTCGACGCAGCACCACCGTCTGAGCTTCATCAAGCAGTACTTCAAGTGGCTCGCTCGCGAGAACCACCTCCTCTCGAATCCCGCCTCCGAGCTCGAGCTGCCGAAGGTGGAGAAGCGACTGCCGAAGCACGTCCTTACGGCTACGGAAGCCGAGGCGATCCTGGCGCAACCCGACATCCGGAAGCCCCAGGGCCTCAGAGACCGAGCGATTCTCGAGACCTTCTACTCGACGGGGATCCGGCGCACGGAGCTGTCGGGGCTGAAGGTCCACGACGTCGACACGGAGCGCGGGACGATCACGGTGAGGCAGGGCAAGGGGCGGCGGGACCGGGTCGTCCCGGTGGGGGAGAGGGCGGGGGCGTGGATCGCGAAGTACGTCCGCGAGGCCCGGCCCGACTTCGTCGTCGAGCCGGACCATGGCTTCCTCTTCCTCGCGGCCGAGGGGGAGCCGATCGCTCCGAAGACGCTCAGCCTCTACGTCAGCCGATATGTGAAGGCGTCCGGCGTCGCACGGACCGGCTCGTGCCACCTCTTCCGGCATGCCATGGCGACGCTGATGCTCGAGAACGGGGCGGACGTCCGGATGATCCAGGCCATCCTCGGGCACGTGAAGCTGACGACCACCGAGATCTACACGCACGTGGCGATCACGAAGCTCAAGGAGATCCACACGGCGACGCACCCGGCGGCCCGGCTCCTGCCGGGTGGGGCTGGGAGCGGCGGAGGCAGCGCAGAGTGAGCCTGCCTCCGTGAGGCACGTATGTGTACACACCTGTTGACACATATCCACCGACAGGAGCAGGATGGAAGCGGAGACAAGGCCATGAAGACCGTCACCGTCCGCGAGCTCCGGAACCAGACCAGCGAAATCCTCAATGGTGCCGAGAACGTCCTCGTCACCAGCCACAGCCACCCCACCGCCCTGATCGTCCCCCTGAAGGACCCCAAGAACGTCCCTCTGGAGATGAGGCGGCAGCTCTACCTGACGCTCTCGGCCCAGCTCGCCGAGCAGCTGCAGGCCAAGGGAATCACGGAGGACGAGGCTCAGCGTGGTTTCGAAGACTTTAAGAAGCGTCGTCGCGGACGCTAACGTCCTGCTCTCGGCCTCTCTCGGGCACGCCGCGCGCAAGGTCTTCGAGAAGGCCCGGGTCTTTCACGTCATCACGACCGACGTCGCGGCCGGCGAGGTCCGGGAATACCTTCCTGTCCTCGCCGCCAAGGCTGGCCTGGACCGTGCGCCGATCATCCGGGTCTTCGACGCGCTGCCGATCGAGATCGTGCCCGAGAGCGGCTACCGGACACGGCTGAAGGATGCCGCGAGCCTCATCGGCAAGCGTGATCCCAACGACACCACGGTCCTGGCCCTCGCCCTGAAGCGGGGGCTGCCGGTCTGGTCGAACGACGACGACTTCGACGACGCCGGCGTCCTCGTCTTCACGACCGCGGAGCTGCTCAAGGTCCTCGGCTTCTCCTCCGCCCGGCACCGCTAGACTCCTCTCCGATGGCCGGACCGCGAGCGGAGGCGATCGGGCGAGGAGGCCTCGCGGCGCTCGTGCTGCTCCTTCCCCTTAGCTGCTCTTCCGGCGTTCCGCGCCGAGGCCTCGCGTACCGGCGTGTGGGAGTCGAACCCACCCGCCTCCCTTCTCTGCCGCGAGAACCGAAGCGGCCTCGGCGCTCGCTTCGCTCGCGCCGGCTGCCGTCGCTGACATCGAAGCCGCTGAGCCCGCGCGCTTCGACCTCGGCGACGTCATCCTCGCCGAGCGCGAACTCGAGCACGGAGAACACTTCAACCTCGGTCCTCTGACGCTCGTCGACCTCAACCTTCTGCGAGGTCCACCGCCGAGTTATCCAGAAACTCGCGTCGGGGGTTTCGAGCTACTGCCGCCCTTCCGTGTCGGGGCATCGCCGTCGCTAAGCCTCTGGTCGCGTCGGGCTTGCGGCTCGATTAGCTGCGGGCTCGTGTCGGATAGCCCCGAAGACCCGTGGGGGCTCATCACCTCGATCCGGGCCGAGACGGGCCTTCCTGCTGACCAGTTCGGTACGGTCGACATCGAAAGCGGCAACGTACTGCTCGACGCCACCGTCCTCGGCGTCTTCAACACGGTCGCGAGCGGTGCGAACCGAATCGCGAACTACGGCGCGAACGCGCTGGCAGGTCTGGGGTGGCTCCAGTCGAAGGCCGAGGACGTCGCCGTCGATCAGCTCGGGATGTCGCGAGCGGACGTCGAGTTCGCGAACATCTACGTGGCGACGAACCCTGCGAACGCTGCGCTTCTTGCACGCGGCGCGAAGGAAGGACTCGCCGCCGCTGGTCGCGCCGCCGATCGATTCCTAGCAAAGATGCCCGTTCATCTCGAACCGGGAGTCGAGACGCCGTCGGCGTTTGGGGCCGGGTACTTCGGGCGAACTCCTCGGACTCCGAGGGTCACGGGCACCACGCCAAGCGGCATACCGCGGGTTAGTCGGTCATGGCGTGGTCGATATGGTCCAGCGGCCGCAAGAGAGCATCACCTCGTGCCCCAGCAACTGCTCGGTGAGGAAGGCTTCACGCGCAGGCTTGCGGAGCTGGGGGTGAAGGATTCAGAAGCCTTCGTGCACAAGCGGATCGCGCTCCTCTCGAACGAACAGCACCAGGCAATCCACCAAGAGGGCTGGAACGATGCTTGGACGGCATGGCTTCGGAACAAACCAGACTTCACACTTGGGGACGTGGAAACGCAGATTCAGGTCCTCATGAAGCAGTACGAGCTTCCGAAGAGCTCTCGCAACTTCGCCCGCTCATACGGGAAGAACTGATGACCGCAGATGCTCTGTTTCAGAAGGCCCTGCTCCTCCTAGACCGAGGTGACTTGGTCCGCGGAGAGGAGGTGCTTCGTAGCGCGCTCGAGAAGGCTCGCGATTCTGGTGACGCGACAACGGAGGGCCGCGCCCTGTGCTGCCTAGGTGACTTACTCGTCCAGCAGGGTCGGAATGAGGAGGCCCAAGGCCACCTTTCGGCGATGCTCGCTCTGCCAGTGACGGACGACGTGCTGGACTTCGAGCGTAACGAAGCGGCCCGTCTACTGGACGAGATCGGGTCGGCGTAGAGCCCAGAGGACGCCGAGGCCCGAGGGACCGGACCGGAGCGGGGCACCGCACGGCGCCAGCGGGCGCCGTGGAACGGGGGGCGCCCCCGGGCGGCTCCGGCGGGAGGGGCGGAGGAGCCGGACGCTCTGCGAAGCGCGCGCCGGGCGGGGCCCCAATTTCCCCTGCCCGTCACGCGCCTCGCATCCCTGCCGCGGCGCGTAGCTGCGGCGAAGTGTCGCCTCCGCTCCGCGCGGCGTCAGGGGCGCTTGCCGATAACCGCGGTTATCGGCCCCGGAGCGGCTGAAGTCCCGCTGCGCTTCGCTGCGCGGGGGCGCCCCTCCCGCCTCCGGGTCCGGCCTTCGGCCGGACCTTTGACATAACGTCTGAACGCTATGTCAAACCGCCGGGGGCGAGCGGCGCGCGCTCGATCGCGCGGGCGCTGAAGGGCCTGGACACGGCGCTCGCGAACGCGCCGCCGCACGCGCCTGCGGTGCTCGCGAGCTGCGCTCCTCGGCCCGGCGGCGGCGCGAGCGAGCGCCGCGCCAGGCCATCGAGCAGCGGAGGCGTCGGCTACGCCGACGCGGCGCTGAAGCGCTGTCACTACGGGCGCGAAGACCGGGGCGCGGACCTCTGCGCTCCTCGCTTCGCTGCGGTGCTCGAGCACTGCGCCCCGAGCGCCCTCGCGCCAGCGCGACCGGGAGCCGCCGGGAGCGGCTAAGGAAAGAAGCCTCGCAGCCCTTCTCGCCGAACTTCTTCTGCACCAGAGGGCTCGCAGGCAAAGAACGTCTGCCACGGAGGCCGTGCAGGCTAACGATTTCTGCCACTTTCTCGGCGACATCACGAACGGCACCGCTCCTGCGCCGCCGACGTCCCGGCTGCGCCCCCGGTCCTCGGCGGTCAAGGAATCGGCTCTGGGAGCCTCGCGCTTCGCGCGTCCTTGACCGGCTCCGGGCCGGAGCGCGGCGTCCCTGATATCGCGGAGCCCATTCGGTCTCCGCGTCGACGAGTCGCCGCGGGACGACGCCGAAGCTCGAGCTGCCTTCTTCCTTTAGCCGCTTCCCTCGTCGGTCCCCTTCTCGGCGTCTTCGCCGTCGTCGCCGTCGTCGTCCGCCCTGGCGGGAGGCTGCGGATTCGAGCAGCCGCACTGCCAGGGCATTGAGCGCCGCGCCGTGAGGCGCCACCGCTGAAGGTGTGCCCGGCGCGAGGGCTGCCCCTCGACGCGGCCCTCGTGACGGGCCTTTAGCTGCCCGCGCGACCGTGAAGCGGAAGCTGAGCTTCCGTAGGCCGCGCGCACCTTGCGACCCCGGCGGTGACGGCCCCAACTTCGTTGGGCCGCAGGGCCGGCCTTGCGGCCGGCCCCGGAGGCGGGAGGGGCGCCCCTCGCGGCCAGCGGCCGCGAGCTTGAGACTGCCCCGTGGGGCCGAATGCGTATTCGGCCCCAGCGGCCCTTGTGCGACGCGGCGTGCAGGCCGCCCTCGGCCGGAGGGACGCGGTGCGGAAGGGATTCACGGCGCGTGACGGGCAGGGGAAATTGGGGCCCCGCCCGGCGCGCGCCGTGAAGAGCGGCGGCTCGATCGCCCCTTCCGCCGGAGCCGCCGGGGGCGGGGATCCGGACCCCTCCTCGGGCGGGGGCTTACTCCTCGCCGAAGAAGTCGGAATCGATGCGCTTGACGATGTAGGTCGTGGCTGGGGAGACGCCGAGATCGAAGTCGATCATCAGCTCGGCCAGCTGGGCACCGTCGATCAGCGCGACCTTCGAGTCGATCCCGGCGGCGTACTGGCGGGCCTCGTCGGAGAAGGCGCTCGTCGTGAGGAAGACGCCCTTGCGGGCCCTTCGGCCGTGCAGCGCTCCCACGAACTTCTGGATCTCGGGCCGCCCGACCGTCCCCTCCCAGCGCTTGGCCTGCAGGTAGATCACGTCCAGACCGAGCCGGTCCTCGTGGATCACCCCGTCGAGCCCTTCGTCGCCGGAGCGGCCGAGGGCCTTGCCGGCGTCCTGGCGCGAGCCGCCGTAGCCCATCTTCAGAAGCAGAGCCACCACCAGCTCCTCGAAGAACGTGGGCGAGCTCCTCTTCACCCGATCGAGAACCTCGGTGGCCAGGGCCTTTCGGATGCGCAGACTGGCCGACTCCAGCGTCTCCTCGGGCGTTGCGGAACTCTCCGAGTGCTCTTCTCCGGTACTCGAGTCCTCGGAGTCCTTCTTCGTCCGGAACTCCACGAACTCGGGAAACCGGTCGAGCACCCGGATGTCGACCCGGGGGAGCTTCTCGGCAAGGAGGGCCAGGCCGCGGGGCGTGATCTGGAAGTGTCCGCGCCGGGAAGAGGAGAAGAGCCCAGCCCGCTGCAGGTAGACCTTGGCCCAGGCGGTCCGATTCGCGAACACCGTCTGCCGGCCGCTCGGCAGCAGCTGGGCGGTGTCCTCCTCGGAGAGCCCCAGCCGTGCGGCCAGCAGTGGGCGGGCCTCGGCCAGCGTGTGCTCCTTGCCGTCGGCAGCCAGCTGCAGGATCGGGAGCATCAGGTCCTGAAAGCCGGGGACGCTCATCAGCCTCTGCCGTTGGCGATCTGGTCGATCTGCTTCTTGGCGATGAAGGCGTCGAGGAAATCGACGATCGACTTCAGGTCGTCACGCGTCACCACGGCATCGAGCTTCCGGAGCCGCTCGGCCAGGACGGGATAGCGGATCGCGGGGGGCTCCTGCCTTGCGCTTCGTCACGCCGAAGACCAGCTCGTCGGCGGAAACCTGGAGCACCTCGGCCATGCGGCGGATGCGCTCGAGTGTGGGCAGGGAGGTCCCCATCTCGTACTTGGAGACCTGGCGGACGTGGACCCCGATCAGGTCGGCCAGCTCCTGCTGCGAGAGGCGCCTCTCCTGCCGGAGCCGCTTGAGAGTCTGAGAGAACGCGGCCATCAGCAGCGAGTCTAGGGTCGGGTCTCGGATGAGCCTGTGGATGTCCATTGACAGAGGCATACTATACGCTTACCGTGCGTATACGCGTAAAGTATGCTTCGCGAGCCTGCTTTTCCCTCTTGACAGCCCCTCGCGAAAACGGCGTTTCGACGCGGCGGAGGTGACCGATGGCGCGAATCCCCGACGAGCTGCTCCGGCGCATCCGTGAAGAGGTCCCGCTCGAGCGTCTCGCGGAAGCCCGGGGTGTCGAACTGAAGAGGCACGGCGCCGACCTCATCGGTCGCTGCCCCTTCCACGACGACCGCGAGCCCTCCCTCGTCGTCACGCCGGCCAAGAACCTCTGGCACTGCCTCGGGGCCTGCCAGACTGGCGGCTCGCCGATCGACTGGGTGATGAAGGCCGAAGGGGTGAGCTTCCGGCACGCCGTCGAGATCCTGAGGGCCGACCACTTCCCGACGATGGCGTCGCTCGACACCCCGCAGCGCTCCACCGTCCCGAAGCTGGCGCCTCCCGTCGACCTCGATGCCGACGACCGCGAGCTTCTCGGCCAGGTCATCGGCTACTACCACCAGACGCTCAAGGAGAGCCCTGACGCCCTCGCCTATCTCGAGAACCGGGGCCTCGTGCATCCCGAGCTCGTCGACCGTTTCCAGCTTGGCTACGCCAACCGGACCCTCGGCTACCGCCTCCCCGCTATGAACAGGAGGGCCGGCCAGGAGATCCGGACCCGGCTCCAGAAGCTGGGCGTCCTCCGCGACAGCGGCCACGAGCACCTCAACGGCTCGCTCGTCGTCCCGATCCTCGGCGAAGGGGGCGAGGTCCTCGGCGCCTACGGCCGGAAGATCACCCCGGCGCACCAGCTGCGCGCCGGCACGCCGCTACACCTCTACCTCCCGGGGCCTCACCGCGGCGTCTTCAACGTCGGAGCACTCGTCTCCTCGAAGGAGGTCATCCTCTGCGAGGCCCTCCTCGACGCCCTCACCTTCTGGTGCGCCGGCTTCCGTAACGTCACGGCCGCCTACGGTGTCGAGGGCTTCACACACGACCACCTCGCGGCCTTCAAGGCGTACGGCACCGAGCACGTCCTCATCGCTTACGACCGCGATGAGGCCGGCGACAAGGCCGCGGAGAGCCTCGCGAAGAAGCTCACCGCGGAAGGCATCGGCTGCTCGCGCGTCCAGTTTCCGAAGGGAATGGACGCTAACGAGTACGCCCTCAAGGTCCAGCCGGCGGGGAAGGCCCTCGGGCTGCTCCTGAGAACGGCCGTGTGGATGGGGAACGGGCAAAGCCGCGAGCGCGGCAAGCGCCGGCTGCGCCGCCGCCGCGGCGGCTCGCCGCCTCCGGCCGGCTCCCGTCTCCGCGTCGCCCTCTCGCCCGCCTCGCCCGTCCCCGCCGTATGCACGTCCGAGCAGCCGGCCCCTTTAGCAGCTAAAGAAAAGAAGCTCCAGGGCGATGCCTCGCAGACGACCCCGAACCTCGACGAAGTCGTCGTCCCTCTCGGCGATCGCCGCTACCGCCTCCGCGGCCTGAAGAAGAACCTCGCCTGGGGCGTCCTGAAGCTCAACGTCCTCGTCACCCGCGAAGGCCCCGAGGCCGAGGCCCTCTTCGCGCCCCCGTCACCGCTCTCCGGCTTCTTCGTCGACACCCTTGACCTCTACTCGCCCGCCAGCGCGCCGCCTTCGAGAAGCAGGCCTCGCACGAGCTGGGCCTGATCGAAGAGACGATCAAGCGCGACCTCGGCCAGCTCCTGCGGAAGGCCGAGGACTTCCAGCAGGAGAGCATCCGCAAGACGCTCGAGCCGAAGGAGAAGGCCGTCCTTCTATCCGAGGAGGAGACGGCCGAGGCCCTCGCCTTTCTCCGCGACCCGAACCTCCTCGGCCGCATCCTCGAAGACTTCGAGACCGGCGGCCTCGTCGGCGAGGACACCAACAAGCTCACGGCGTACCTCGCGGCCGTCTCGAGAAAGCTCGACAAGCCGCTCGCCGTCATCGTCCAGTCCAGCTCGGCGGCGGGGAAGTCGGCCCTCATGGAAGCCGTCCTCGGCTTCGTCCCGGAAGAGGAGCGCGAGAAGTACTCGGCCCTTACGGGCCAGTCGCTCTTCTACTTCGGAGAGGGCAAGAGCCTCCGTCACAAGATCCTGGCCATCGCCGAGGAGGAAGGGGCCGAGAAGGCGGGCTACGCCTTGAAGCTCCTCCAGTCCGAGGGCGAGCTGTCGATCGCCTCCACCGGCAAGGACCCGCAGACGGGGCGCCTCGTCACGCAGGAGTACCGGGTCGAAGGGCCGGTGATGATCTTCCTGACGACGACGGCCATCGAGATCGACGAGGAGCTCCTCAACCGCTGCCTCGTCCTGACGGTCGACGAGAGCCGGGAGCAGACGAGGCGCATCCACGAGCTGCAGCGGAGGGCCTCGACGCTCGACGGCATCCTGGCATTGCGCCGTAAGCCGAAGGCGCTGAAGGTCCACCGCAACGCCCAGCGGCTCCTGCGCCCGCTCCTCGTCCACAACCCTTACGCCTCGCGCCTCACCTTCCTCGACGAGAAGACGCGGATGCGGCGCGACCACGTCAAGTACCTCAAGCTCATCGAAGCCATCGCCCTTCTCTTCCAGTACCAGCGGGAGGTGAAGACGCTGACGGTCGACGGAGAGATCGTCGAGTACGTCGAAGCGACGCTCGCCGACGTCGGCCTCGCCAACCGTCTCGCCTCCGAGGTCCTCGGCCGGAGCCTCGACGAGCTGCCGCCGCAGACGCGGCGGCTTCTCGTCCACCTCGACGACCTGGTCACGTCCCTCTGCGAGAAGCACGGCGTCGCGCGGGAGGACCTGCGCTTCAGCCGGCGAGACGTGAGGGCGGCGACCGGCTGGGGTGACACCCAGCTGAAGGTCCACATGGCGCGGCTCGTCGAGCTCGAGTACCTGCTCCTGCACCGCGGAGGCCGGGGCCAGAGCTTCGTCTACGAACTGCTCTACCGGGGAGAGGGGAAGGACGGCTCGCGCTTCCTCCCCGGCCTCCTCGACGTCACGGGCCTGGACGAGTACGACGGAGAGCGGTCGGGGTTTTCGGCCGAGCGGTCGGCCCCCGGTCGGCCCTTGGTCGGGGGGTGGTCGGGGGCCGGTCGGGGTGAGGAAGACGAGTCGGACTCCGCTCCCCATAAGCACTTGAACGGTTTCTCGCACGAAGGGGCCGAAACTCCGCTCCTCGGAGCCACGCTCGGAATCCCGTCGTACCCGCTACCCGAGCCGAAACTCGTCCTGCGCCGCGCAGCGGGTCGGCTGTAGGAGCCGGGCCGTGACGAGCCCGGCCCGAAGGCGCGCGGCGGCCCGAAGGAAGCGGGTCTTCGCCTTCCGCGACACGACCGACCCTCGCGGCTTCGTCGTCCTCCTGAAGGCCCATCTCGAGCACATGAAGGTGAGGGGCTACTCGCCCAGGACGGTCCTGTCGGCCGAGTGGTCCGTCTCGGACTTCGCCGTCTGGTGCCAGGAGCGCGACGTGATGAAGCCCCGCGACGTCACCAAGCCGATGCTCGAGCGCTACCAGCGGACGCTCTTCTACACGGAGAAGCCCGACGGCAGCCCGCTGACCCTCTCGACGCAGCACCACCGCCTCAGCTTCATCAAGCAGTACTTCAAGTGGCTCGCGCGCGAGAATCACCTCCTCTCGAACCCCGCCTCGGAGCTCGAGCTGCCGAAGGTGGAGAAGAGGCTCCCCAAGCACGTCCTGACGGCCACCGAGGCCGAGGCGATCCTGGCGCAGCCCGACATCCGGAAGCCCCAGGGCCTGAGGGACCGGGCGATTCTCGAGACCTTCTACTCGACGGGGATCCGGCGCACCGAGCTGTCGGGCCTGAAGGTCCACGACGTCGACACCGAACGCGGCACGATCACGGTCCGCCAGGGGAAGGGCCGCAGGGACCGGGTCGTCCCGGTGGGGGAGAGGGCCGGGGCGTGGATCGCGAAGTACATCCGCGAGGCCCGGCCGGACTTCGTCATCGAGCCGGACCGCGGCTTCATCTTCCTCGCTGGCGAGGGTGAGCCCATCGCGCCGAAGACCCTCAGTCTGTACGTGAGCCGTTACGTGAAGGCATCGGGCGTGGCGAAGACCGGCTCATGTCACCTTTTCCGGCACGCCATGGCGACGCTGATGCTCGAGAACGGGGCGGACGTGAGGATGATCCAGGCCATCCTCGGCCACGTGAAGCTGACGACGACGGAGATCTATACGCACGTGGCGATCACGAAGCTCAAGGAGATTCACACGGCTACTCACCCGGCGGCGCGGCTGGGGCCGGGTGGGGCTGGGAAGCGCGGAGGCAGCGCAGAGTGAGCCTGCCTCCGTGAGGCACGTATGTGTACACACCTGTTGACACATATCCACCGACAGGAGCAGGATGGAAGCGGAGACAAGGCCATGAAGACCGTCACCGTCCGCGAGCTCCGGAACCAGACCAGCGAAATCCTCAATGGTGCCGAGAACGTCCTCGTCACCAGCCACAGCCACCCCACCGCCCTGATCGTCCCCCTGAAGGACCCCAAGAACGTCCCTCTGGAGATGAGGCGGCAGCTCTACCTGACGCTCTCGGCCCAGCTCGCCGAGCAGCTGCAGGCCAAGGGAATCACGGAGGACGAGGCTCAGCGTGGTTTCGAAGACTTTAAGAAGCGTCGTCGCGGACGCTAACGTCCTGCTCTCGGCCTCTCTCGGGCACGCCGCGCGCAAGGTCTTCGAGAAGGCCCGGGTCTTTCACGTCATCACGACCGACGTCGCGGCCGGCGAGGTCCGGGAATACCTTCCTGTCCTCGCCGCCAAGGCTGGCCTGGACCGTGCGCCGATCATCCGGGTCTTCGACGCGCTGCCGATCGAGATCGTGCCCGAGAGCGGCTACCGGACACGGCTGAAGGATGCCGCGAGCCTCATCGGCAAGCGTGATCCCAACGACACCACGGTCCTGGCCCTCGCCCTGAAGCGGGGGCTGCCGGTCTGGTCGAACGACGACGACTTCGACGACGCCGGCGTCCTCGTCTTCACGACCGCGGAGCTGCTCGAGGTCCTCGGCTTCTCCTCCGCCAGGCACCGCTAGACTCCTCTCCGATGGCCGGACCGCGAGCGGAGGCGATCGGGCGAGGGCGCCTCGCGGCGCTCGTGCTGCTCCCTTCCCTTAGCTGCTCTTCAGGCTTTCCGCGCCGAGGCCTCGCGTACCGGCGTGTGGGAGTCGAACCCACACGCCTCCCTCACAGCGACAACGACAGACGCGGCCGGCCTGCTCGCTTCGCTCGCACCGGCTGCCGCCTCTGACATCGAAGCCGATGAGCCTGCGCGCTTCGACCTCGGCGACATCGAGCTCGTCGAGCGCGAGCTCGAGCACGAAGAACACTTCGACCTCGGCCCTCTGACGCTCGTCGACCTCAACCTTCTGCGAGGCCCGCCGCCGAGTTATCCGGAAACTCGCGTCAGGGGTTTCGAGCTTCTCCCGCCCTTCCGCGTCGGGGCATCGCCGACGCTAAGCCTCTGGCGGCGTCAGGCTTGCGGCTCGATTAGCTGCGGACTCGTGTCGGATAGCCCCGAAGACCCGTGGGGGCTGATGTCGAAGAAGGAGCAGGAAGCTTTCGATCGACGCCAGCAGAAGCTGATCGAGATGGCCAGCAATCCCTGCTATCAGCCCGGAGCGAGCTGTATGGGGGCGGGACCTTCATCGTCGGAACGACAGGAGTTCGACGAAGAGCAGGCCGCGATAGCTCAGAACAACCGCGAGGCGTACCGGTGGAAGCTGGCCCTCGTAGATGTACCGAACACGATTCCCGCGTTGGGAGCGCCGGCAGCTGGGGTGTATGCGCGGGCCAACCACCAGGGTGCGGCGAGTGGGCTTCGTGAATCGCTTCCCGCACGAGTCAGCAACCTATCGACATCTGGGCCTGCGCGGGCGGGAGGTACCCCTTGAAGCTACTCTGACTCGAACCTTCCAACGGGGCCGTTTCGTGTCGGACCTGACCTTGTACCAGCGCACGAGCCGGGAGGCAGGCGCCGATCGAATGTGAGCGCCAACAAGGTCACTGGAGATGCGCACGAGGTTCGAGTGGGCCACTATCTCCGCGACACTCGTGCAACGTTACCGAGCAGGTCAGCATTCGACCGAATACCGCTGATGGACCTGCCGCCTTCAGGTTTCGAATCGACTTCCTGGCGAACGAGCCGACCGACGGGAGCATCGTCGGCACGGAGGCGAAGGGGAGCGACACTGCTCGTCTGCGAACGAACCAGAAGAGGGATTCGAACTCGTCCGCGCCCATGGCGGAACGGTTGTCGGAGAGGCTGGTGGCGAGGCATTCCCGCCCGGGACTGTTCTGCCTCCCGGCACAGACATCGGCGTGACCCGGCCGGGCAATCTGCCACCCCCATACTAGGATGGCCGCCACTCTTGGAGGCCAGAGCCGTGACCGTTGAACAGCCCGATGTCGTGGACTTCCTGAGCGAGGATCCGGACTCCGGACGCGTCGTCCTGACGATCTCCGACCACCTTCCGTGGACCGATGGTGGACACCGGAAGACGCTCGAGAAGAAGGTAGAAGCCTACCTTCGGTTTATCGGCGGTACCGACCTGGTCGATCGCTACCCTGACCTTGCCGAGAGGGGGACAGCGATTGAGATTGTCCTGGAGCACGCTCCCCCTCAGGAAGCTATCGCCTTCCTTGAGAATCTGAAGGATCTAGTCAAGGGAACGGGTGTGGACTTCTTCTACCTTGAGTTGCCGAGTCGCTACCGCGAGTGAGCCCTGGGATGCACATGCTCGACGGGCTGGGACGGCTCCCGAAGCGGAGCACGCACGGCGCCAGCGGGCGCCGTGGAACGGGGAGCGCCCCCGGCGGCTCCGGCGCGCGGGGCGAGGAAGGTACGGGCACGAGCACGGCGCGCGCCAGAGGCACCTCCTCGGACCTCCTCCTGACGCGCGCCGTGCAGCGCCCCGCGGCCCAAAGCCGCGGTTTGGGCCGCGCCGGCTGACATGAAGCGCTCCGCTTCGCTGCGCGCAGGCCCCGCGCGCCTCCGGGGCATCGCCTCCACTCGCTGACGCTCGCTGCGGCGACGCCCTGCCGCCTAACAAGTTAGGCGGACACCGCCGTGGGCGTGCGGAGCTCGCTACGCTCGGTCGCTGAAGGGCCTGTCACGGCGCTCGCGAACGCGCCGCCGCACGCGCCTGCGGTGCTCGCGAGCTGCGCTCCTCGGCCCGGCGGCGGCGCGAGCGAGCGCCGCGCCAGGCCGTTCTTCAACGGAGGCGTCGGCTACGCCGACGCGGCGCTGAAGCGCTGGCACTACGGGCGCGAAGACCGGGGCGCGGACCTCTGCGCTCCTCGCTTCGCTGCGGTGCTCGAGCACCGCGCCCCGAGCGCCCTCGCGCCAGCGCGCCCGGGACCGCCGAGAGCGGCTAAAGAAAGAAGCCTGGCAGCCCTTCTCGCCGAACTTCTTCTGCACGTGGCTGCCCGGAGGCAGACAACGTCTGCCACGGAGGCCGTGCAGGCTAACGATTTCTGCCACTTTCCCGGCGACGTCACGAACGGCACCGCTCGCGCCGCCGACGTCCCCGGCTGCGCCCCGGTCCTCGGCCGTCAAGGAATCGGCTCTACGAGCCTCGCGCTTCGCGCGTCCTTGACCGCCTGCGGGCCGGAGCGCGGCGTCCCTGATATCGCGGAGCCCATTCGGTCTCCGCGTCGACGAGTCGCCGCGGGACGACGCCGAAGCTCGAGCTGCTTTCCTCCTTTAGCCGCTTCCCTCGTCGGTCTCCTGGTCGTGATCCTCGTCGGGCCCCGGCGTGGCGCGAGGCGTGCCGCGGCCGCACGCCCCGTGACACGCCATGAGCTGCCGCGGCGGCTTCGCCGCCGCCTGGACCAGCCTGGCGACCGGCTCGCGAGCGGCGACGACCCCGAACGCGACGACCGTGATGAACATCGAAAGGTAGACCACCTCGAAGCGGCGAGCCGGGTGCCAGGCGATGGCCGCCGCGCAGGGCCGGAGGACGCGGCCCCTTGAGGGCCGTGCCGCAGGCCCGGAGCCGCCTTGCGACGCCCCCGGCGCGGCACCAACGCCGTTGTGCCGCGGGGCCGCGGAGCGGCCCTGGAGGCCAGAGGGGCGCCCCCTCGCGGCTCACGCCGCGAGGGAAGAGAGCGGGTACGCGTCGGGCTAAGTGCACTTCGGCCGAAGCGGACCGACCCGGGCGCGGCGGCGCGAAGCGCCGGGACACTGAGGCCGCCCTCGGCCTCAGTGACGCGACCGGGGCGGGATGCGAGGGGCGTGACGGGCGGGAGGCCGGGAGGGACCCGCCCGGCGCGACCCTTGCGGAGCGTCCGGCTCGAACGGGCCTTCCGCCGGAGCCGCCCGCGGGTGCTTGGCCGTTCGTTCCCAGCGGATCGGCGGGGCGCGCCATCGCGTCGGCGACGGCGCGCGGGAAGAGTTGTTTGCGCCGCAGGTTCGGATGTCACCGACGTAAGGAGTTCCAGCCTCCCGGCCGGCCGCGGAGGTCAGTCCCACGGCTCGCCGCCGCTTCCGTCCTCGAGGTACCTCCCGCAGCGATCGCAGTCTTTCTGAGGAAGATCATCCACGTTGTCGATCGAGATGAAGGGGAGCCATTTCGGGAGCATGACGCCGTCTTCGAGGAGGTGGAGATGCTGGATGCAGATCGGACAGTAGACGAGGACGCCGTCGGTGAAGGCGATCACATTATCGGGGCTTTGGGAGTCGTTCGGGAGTGTAGGCATCGGGCGGAGGGTACGGACGCGCACAGAGAGATGGCGTCCTGGAGGGAAATCGGCGCGGCACGCGCTGAAGCGAACGGAAGCGGTTCATCGGCGGGACCACGCCAGATCGGTGGAAAGCCGTCCCTCTCGAGTATCGGCACGAGAGCTATCCGGTTCGGGTACATCGTGGCGCTTGACCCTAGGTACAGGTCCCGGTCGCACCGAGACCAGTTGACGAGGATTTCGTCAGTGAAGGCGTAGGGCTCGAGCTTGTGTTCGCTCGATGGAGTCCCTACGGTCGCGAGGTCGCCGACTCGACCTTCTCGAACAGAGTGCCGACGGGGACCTCTAGAGTCCTGGCAATCCGCAGAAGATTGATCACGGCGAGGTTCCGCTCTCCGCGTTCGATGCCGCCCACGTAGGTCCTGTCGAGTCCGCATCGGTCGGCGAAACCCTCCTGCGACCAACCTCTCCGTGATCGAAGCTCCCTGATACGAGATCCGAGGGCGGCGAGGTCCGCGTCACGAGGCATCAGTTGAAGCCTAGCGAACCCGTCGCCGATAAGGCTACGGTCTATGAAACCGCGGCTGATGATATACCGGTTGATGATACCGCGGTTTATAAATATCATGACCGTGTGAAGGGTTCCTTGAAGAAGGTCACACGCCTCTCGCTTTCCGTGCACGAGCCGACGGCTCCTGCACGGTCCTTTCGTGATGCGACCGAGCGCCTTTCGACCGTGACGAAATGGCTGTCTCTGCGGAGGCGCTCGTGTACACGGCGTTCGCCTGCGTTCTCTGACGGATGCCCGGAGCCGTTGTCGTGAAGGAGCCGACGAAACGGGCGCTGCGGATTCCCGCACCGGTTTCGAGGCGAGGCGGAGTCGAAAACCAGAGCCGGAAGTCAGCCGCAACCGAGGTGACAGAGTGGCTCGAGGGCGTGCTGGCCGATCCCGCCCTCGCGAGCGCGGTCGAGAAGCGACTGGCCGAGATGAAGGCCGAACAGAGGCGCGAGGCTACGCGAGCGAGCGGGCGCCCTCGGCAACGTGTTGGAGTTCCTCCCCGCGGGCCGGTTCCCCATGGTGAGGCCCGAAGCCGGCGAAAGACATCCACGAAACGGCGGGAACAGGCTCCGTTCGTCGTTGTTACGCCGTACCCGAACCCGTCCGCTATGGCTCGACGCCTCGGGATGAAGGCCGAGGACGTTGCGAGGCTCGACGAGCTCGTCGAGGCGAGGTGCGAACGAGGCGTCGCGAACAGGAATCGCGCGAAGAGCACGCCAAAGAGGAGAACGGGATGACCGAGAACGGGCTCGACCGCGAAGCAATGTCCGTCCCGTCCGAGCCGAGCGACGCCGAATCGATGGAGGAGCGACGGCGACGATTCCTCGTCGCGTCGGAGAAGGTGCGCCGTGCTCTCGAAGCCAGAGGTGTGACCGAGGAAGACGTCCAGCGGGATTTCGAGGCGTGGAGGGAAGCGAGGAGGCGAAATAGGGAAATCTCCGGCGGTCCCGGCACCTCCGCCGCATCACGCTCGTGAAACGGGAAGGCAAGCTCCGTCGCACTCCGGACCCCGGGTTCGCGGCAGGTCTGCGTCGGGCCGCTGCGAAGGCGAACCAGGGCGAGCGAGTGCGAGTACGGATCGGACGGCGACAGGTGGCGGTCGTCCCCGTGGAGGACCTCCTTTTCCTCGAGAAGCTCGAGGACGATGAGGACCTGAGGGGTATCCGCGCCTCTCGTGCCGAGACGATGCGGAAGGGGACGATCCCATGGGATGAGGTGAAGGCGTCGCTGGGCCTCGAAGAAGGCGACCACGAGCGCGCCGCGCTTCCGTCACGAAGGAAAAGGGAGAGGGCCGTGGACGAGATCAGGGCCCGCCTCGATGCCGAGGCGCGCACGCTGACGGTCTGGTTCGGGAGACCCGAGGATGAGCACCTCTGCGAGGAGGTCGGCGGGGGCGTCGTCCTGATCAAGGACGGCGGCGGGGGCGTGATCGGCCTCGAGAAGCTGGGATGCGTCGCCGAACCCGAGGGCCTCCGACTGGTCCTCGAGGAGAGCCGTGGCGCCGGAGACGGAACGCCCGAAGGGCCCGGCGTGCGCGTCGCAATCGGCGCCCCCTCACGGCCATCCGGTGCGCGTGAAGAAGGGCGCGCGCGTCGTCGGGGCCCTGATCTCGGATGAGGACCTCTCGCTCTTCCGGCACGTCCTCGACGCCGAAGAGGACCGGCTGGACGTCATAGCCGCCCGCGAGGCACTTCGGGAGCTCGGGAGCATTTCCCTCGAAGAGCTTGCGGATGAGATGGGCCTCTGATTCGCTATCGCGGAGCCGTTGCGCACGGGGCGGACGGCGAGTCCCCGAGTCGGCCGAAGGTGTGGGCGAGAGGCTGCGAAAACCCGAAACGGCTCCGGCGAACCAGCAGACGCAAGTCAGGGCCGTGCCTCCGACCGGACGAATCGGACCTAACCTGGCACCAGCACTTGCTCCCCACCCGACACGCCGAGAGGCCTCGAGTGGGGCTATTTCTTTCTCGGCGGGCTTCGTCGAACCTCTCTTTCAGGGGTCGTCCCGAGGCGACCGTGAGGCGCAAGGCGAAGGGCACGCGCATCACGGTCGATCCCCGACTCATGGGCGGGAAACCCTGCATCCGAGGGATGCGCGTGACAGTGGCGACGATCGCGGGCCATCTCGCCAGCGGGTACTCCGAGGCCGAGGCGCTGGAGCTCTGTCCACGCCTCGACGCCAAGGGCATCCGGGCCGTCGAGCAGTGGGCCGTGGGATACCGAGGAAAGGGCCAGAGAGCGGCCGTCCGCGGAGGTCGTGGTCGTGAGTGATCCGATGCTCGTCCTCCGTCTGACGGCCGGGGAGCTCTACGACCCGGAGGAAGCGCTCGACGTCTTCTGCGATGAGCGACTCGACTCCTACCGGAAGTGGCTGAAGGTCGGGTCCCGATTCGAGGCGGCGCTTGCGCTGCGGGACTTCCTCCGTGTTCGCCGCCTGTTCCGGACGATCGGGAGGCGGGCGGTGCGGGAGGTGGAGGGATGAGGAGACCGACCACTGGGCCGAGCCGACCGCGTGGGCAGGCGGAGCCCCTGTGCGACGCCGAGGCTCGCGTGGACATCGACCCGGCGCTCTGGCGCGACGAGAGGCGGGACGGCGGGCTGCTCCGCTGCACCCTGCGCGTGAACGGTGTCCCGATGCATCTCGAGGCCGTGGCCGTCCGGGTGGGCCACGCCGGGGGTGATGGTGGCCGAGGTGCCGGAGGACGAGGAGCGCCTGACGGCGCTCGACGGTATGTACTCGGCGCGATGGACGACGACGTCGATCGTTACTCCGGGCCGGCGAAGGGCGCGGCAGTACGTCCTGTTCGCGGTTCCGTTTGGAGACTGACGGTGCGCCGGCGGAAAACCGAGGTCATGCGCTGGATGGACGAGCAGCTGCGCGCTGACCCCCGGCTGGCAAGAGCCGTCGAGGAAAGGCTCGAGGAGATGCGCCGGGAGGCGGATGCGTTCGAAGCGCGGACCAGGGCCTCGACGGTGATGGGAGATCGGGGGAAAGGGCATGAACGAAGCGATTCCGGCCGCGACCTGGGTCGCGGCCGCCCTGAAGCTGCCCGCGGAGACGTGGGAGCTCCTCTTCGAGCTGCTCCTGCAGGACCTCCCGGCCGAAAACGATCCGGAGATAGAGGCGGCGTGGCTGGTAGAGGTCGAGAGAAGGATGAGGGAGACCGACCCGTCCCGGCTCATACCGGCGGACGACGTCTTCGCGAGAGTCCGCGCGATACTGAGAAGACCGCCACCGCCCCAGCCGCCCGTGGAGGTCGACGGCCTCGTCCTGCCCGTGCGCGACGTGATTGACGCCTGTCAGGCATTGCCGGCCGACGAGCGACTGCGGCTTGCAGGGAGCTACCTGCGCCGGGAGCGGGCGTCAGGCACGTCGCAGCATCCCAAGGTCTGGCTCGAGGACTCCGCCCGGTGGCTCGCAGCGGCTCGGGCCGCGCGGCGCGCCGGCGTGTAGAGGAATGAAGAGACGGGGATGTTCGACGTGTACGAGCCGGAGCCCGAGCTGACCTGCCCTTCCTGCTCGACACTGCTCCGAGAGCTGGCACGGGAAGGAGGGGCCTCGGCTCTGCCTCGTCTTCCGCCAGGGTGAGCCGGACGCGGTCGGCACGGCGCTCGACGGCCCGCCCGAGTATCGGAAGCTGTGCGGAGAACCGATCCGCCTTCCCCGGCGTTCCGGATCTACAGCCACGACTGCCCGCGCCACCGTCCGATCTACGCGCTGTGCGGGAGCGAAGAGGGCGTCTGGAAGCGGATCGAGATCATCCCGCCGGACGACGACGCCGAGTGACGTCGAGGAACCCCTCGGCGAGGCGTTCGCGATTGGAAGTGTCGAGGCCCTCTGCGATCCGCTCGAAGTGGACGTGTGGAAAAGGCGATCGCTCGAACCCGACGAGCACCTCGGCGAAATCGAAGTCCCCTCCTCCCAGCCCCCCGGAGCCAGCTGTCCCAGCCGACTCGAGGTTGGTCCGCACCATCTCGGCGCTGATCGAGACTCGAATGGGTGCGCCCTCCCTCAGCGGCGGGGCGCGCGCGAGAGGAAATCGCCGAGAGGGACGGCCTCGACGCCGGAGCCGAGCGGGAACGCCGAGGCGATTGGTGCGACAACCCAGGCCTCGTCGATCTGGAGGTCCTCGAGAGCGGACCAGAAGCCGCGGGTCACCGTCGGAGCGGACGACGCCTTGCACTCGACGGCGATCCGGCGCTTTCCCTTTTCCAGGACGAGGTCGAGCTCGGCCCCGGCGCTCGTCCGGAAGAAAGAGGCCCGCCAGCCGGGGAAGGCTCCGAGGATGTTCTCGAGGACGAGGCTCTCCCACGAAGCGCCCCTTACCGGGTGTCCGAGGAGGTCGTCGGGGGTGACGATCCCGAGGAGCGCGTGGAGGACCCCGGTGTCGCGGAGGAAGACCCTCGGGGACTTCACGAGCCGCTTGCCGAGATTCGCCTCGAGAGGAGGCAGCAGGCGGAGCATGAAGGTCCCCTCGAGGAGCTCGAGCCAGGCGCGAACGGTGGGGCGCTGACTCCGAGCGCCGACCCGAGCCGGGCGGAGTTCAGGGTCTGCCCGTGCTCGTGGGCGCACATCCGCCAGAGGCGCGCGAGCCGGGGAACGTCCACGCGCGCGGACGTCTCGCACGTCCCGCTCGAGGAAGGTCCGGACGAAGTCCTCGCGCCAGGCGAAGCTCTCCTCGTCCGTCGCGGCGAGCACGCTCCTCGGAAGCCACCGCGGAGCCACGTGGTTGCCAGTGCCTCGTCGATCCCGGCGCCAGACAGCTCGGGCAGGAGGAACGGGGTCAGCTCGACGAACGTGACGCGCCCGGCGAGCGTCTCGGAACTCTGGCGCAGGAGGTCCGGAGAGGCCGAGCCCAGGACGAGCACCTGGCCGTTCCGATCCTGCGAATCGACGACGGAGCGGAGGACCGGGAACAGGTCGGGGACCCGCTGGATCTCGTCGAGGCAGACCGTCTCGCCGGCGTGGAGGGCGAAGAACGCCTCCGGGTCGGTCAGCTTCGCCGCGTCCGAAGGCCGCTCGAGGTCGACGTAGAGCGACTTCGGCAGATGAGACAGGACCCTCTTCGCGAGCGTCGTCTTACCGCACTGCCGCGGGCCGACGATGGCGACGACGGGACTCCTCCGGAGCCGGAGGAGAACGTCCTTCTCGGTTTCGCGGGAGACGTAACCATGCATATCGGAAGTCTGAGCGCCGATTCTCTATAACACAAGGGCTCTGTCGCCGGCGCGCGGAAGTGCTGGTCAACGCGAAGCCCGGCGAGACGACGCTCGCCTCGGTCCCCGGGGCCCGCGGTCGTGGCAGTCGGCGCCGTCCCTACGCCGCCCGGAACGAGGAGAACGGGTCGACGTAGCGGGGCGGGATGGCGTGGTCGAGCCGCCAGGTGATGCTCATCGGCCGGGACCCGTGATGACGCACGTAGCGTGCGGGGCCGAGGAAGACGAACGGGGCGGTCGTCCCGAGGTCGGTGTCGCGGTTCTCGCGGACGAAGAGAAAGACCCTGTGGCCTTGGGCGTTGCCGTCGCGGTAGCGCTTGCCGGTAGGGGAGTCCTCGGGCGTTGTGCTCTGCGACTGCCAGTGGAACTCGGTGGGGCTGACGGCGTAGTCGGCGTAGCGAGTGGACGACGAGAAGAGCTTCTCGGACTTGTTGATCGTCACGAAGAAGAGGTCCGCGTTCTGGTCGCGGAGGAAGCGCACGCCAGTGCCGGCCAGCTTGCGGGGGGCCTCGAGAGTCGAATCGCCCGTGCCGGCGAGGATCTCGTCGCTCGTGTAGGAGTGGTGGAGGAGGAGCGGCCAGGTAGGCTCGGGCCGGATCGAGGTGCCGTGGGGACGGGTGGCGGTGACGAGCTCGGCGAGCTGCTCGAATTCGCTTGCGAGTTCGGCATTCGCGGCCAGCGCCCCGAGGACGGCCGAGCGCAAACGCGGGCGCGAGTCGTAGTCCCAGAGGAGACCCGCGAGCATGGCGAGGAGTCGGTCGTCGTCCGGGGAGGATGGGCCGCCGTCGGCGGATGCGGTTTTCCAGAGGTGCTGCCAGTTCTCCTGCCGGAGGCGGTCGGAGACGTGGAGGAGGCGCTCCATGCGGGCGTTGAGGAGGGCCTCACCGGCCGGGGTTGGCTCCGCGAGGAAGCCCGCCCGCCGGCGCAAGGCCGTCCAGCCGCCGACCGGCTTCGCATAGACGTCGTCGACGGGGCGGCGGGACTCGTCGAGGAACTGGCGGAGGGTCGTTTCCGCGCCACCGGGCCAGCGGAGGAGATCGGCCCTGAGGCCCGCGACGTTCGTCGCGAGCGCGCTCCGGAGGTTCTCGAGGACGAGCGACCGTGACACCTTGTCGAGGCGGAGGCTGCAACCGGGTGGGAGGAGCGGGAAGCCTCGCTCGACGTCCTCGACGAGGCGGCGGCGCGTCAGGCCCGTCAGGACCCAGAGCCGTTCCTCGAAGCGGAACTCCCGCCGGTGCTGGCCGATGAAGTCGAGGACGAGGACGGACGACTTCCCCGGCGCGAGGCGCAGGCCGCGGCCGAGCTGCTGCTGGAAGAGGAGCGCGCTCTCCGTCGGGCGGAGAAGGAGGAGCGTGTCGACGTCGGGGAGGTCGACGCCCTCGTTGTAGAGGTCGCAGGTGAAGAGGACGTTGACCTCGCGGCTCACGAGGCGAGCCGGGGCGGAGAAACGCACCTCGTCCGGGACGCCGGCGTGGACGGAGAGCGCCGGGATACCCGCCTCGTTGAACTTGCGGGCCATGAAGTCGGCGTGGGCCACGCTGACGCAGAACCCGAGGGCCCGGGCCGTGCGCGGGTTGCCGTGCTTCTCGCCGAACTCGTTGAGGATCGTCCGGACGCGCAGGTCGTTGCTCGTGTAGAGGTTCGTCAGGCCGTCGACGTCGTATCCCTTGCGGGACCAGCCGACGGTCGTCAGGTCGGTCCCGTCGGCGATGCCGAAGTAGTCGAACGGCGCGAGGAGGCGCTTGTCGAGGGCGTCCCAGAGCCGGATCTCGGCCGCGGGCCGGCCCCCGAACCAGTGGAGGATGTCCTTCTGGTCGGTCCTCTCCGGGGTAGCCGTAAGACCGAGGAGGATCCGGGGCCGGAGATGGTCCAGGATGGGCTGGTAGCTGTCGGCGGCGCCGCGGTGGATCTCGTCGACGACGGCGTAGTCCCAGTAGTCGGGGCCGTGGCGCGCGAGGAGCCCCCGCGAGTTGAACGACTGGACGCTGGCGAAGAGGTGGTCGACGGAGGCCGGCTCGTTTCCCCCGCCGAGGCGCTCGCCGAAGGACCCGTCGCGCAGGACGTTGCGGAAGGCGAAGCGGGCCTGCTCGAGGATCTCGTCCCGGTGCGCCACGAAGAGAAGGCGGGGCCGTCCGCCGGCGGACGCGGCAAAGCGCCGGTAGTCGAAGGCGGCGACGATGGTCTTGCCGGTCCCCGTCGCGGCGACGACGAGGTTGCGATGGCGGCCCGTGCTCTTCCCCGCTCGCGACGGAGGTCCTCGAGGATCTCCTCCTGGAAGGGGTGGGGACGGAGATCGAAGAAGAACCTCGGGGTCTCGCTTCGATCCGAGGCGGCGCCGAGGGCCTCCCGGAGCCTCTTCTGCCCGGGGGCGTCATTCGGGTGGAGCCGTTCGAACTCCGCGTTAGCCCAGAGCGTCTCGAACTCCCCGCGGAACTTCTCGATCGTGTCCGGGTCACTCTTCTCGGAGAGCTTGACCGTCCACTCGAGACCGTCGCCGAGGGCCGCGGCGGAGAGGTTGGCCGAGCCGACGTAGGCCGTGCTGAGGCCCGTCTCGCGGTGGAAGAGCCACGCCTTGGCGTGGAGGCGCGTGCGCCGGGTGTCGTACGAGATCCTCACCTCGACGCCGGGGAGGCGTGCGAGCGCCTCCAGTGCCGCCGGGTCGGAAGCGCCCATGTAGACCGTCGTCAGGAGCCGGAAGGACCGGTGGGCGGCGGCGAAAGTCTCGAGCGTCTCGCGCAACTGCTGCCACCCGCGCCAGGTGACGAACGCGACGATCGCGTCGACGCGGTCGGCCGTCGGGATCTCGGCAATGAGCTCGGCCCCGAACCGGGGGTCCCGCCGAGCCCCGGTGAGGAGACTCGTCCGCCCGAGAGGCGTTGCGGGCCGGGGCGGGGCGGCGGGAGGGATAGACGGCCTCGAGAAGACGGGCGGGGACTCGAGCCCTGCCCGAGACGCACCTCCTCCAGAGCCGAAGAGGTTCGCGAGAAGAGCCGTTCCAGGAGGTCGTTGCAGAGAGCAATCCTCTCCGGGCCGGCCTCCTCGCCCCGGATCTCCTCCAGGACTCGCTGGATTTCCGCGCCGACGGCGCGGGCCAGGAGCTGCGGCGCCTCGTCGTCGGTGACCCGGCGTTCCGAGACGCCCCGGAGGTGGAGCGCCGCGACGGCCCGCCGGAGGGCCCGGTATGCCTCGGTCAGCGGGACACCTTCCTTGTACAACGTGCGGAAGCGGGCGAGATGTAGATGCCGTAGTCGACGCCGACGCCGACGCCGAGCGCGACGACGGGGAGAGTGCTGACCTCAGGCCGATCTTCATCCGCCCGCGAGCGCGTAGGCGAGGAGCGAGACGAGGGCGGGCGGGACGAGGATGAGGGTCCCACGGAGGGACCGAACGTGACGAGGCAGAGGGACGATGACGGCCCCGTAGACCGGAGACAAATCGGGAACTCGGCCGCGGAGACGACCTCGTTCGTCGCGGCCATCACCCCGACGTTGCCGGTTGCGAGCCGAACTTCCCGTCGGGGTGGCCGTGGTCGGCCTCGAAGCGCTTCACCTCGTCGACGATCCGCTCGATCGTGTCGGCCTTGTGGTCGGTCGAACATCGTGACCGGCATGACGCTGCAGTCGGCTTCCAGGAGGCCGGACGTCGTCGGGATGTAGGTCACCGACTGCTGGAGG
>JADJZB010000013.1 GCA_016719485.1 Holophagales bacterium | reverse complement strand
GCAGGACGATCCTGTGGTGGAGGCCTTCGTCGCCGAGACTCGAGTGGCCGTCTGAATGGCGAAGTTCCCCGCCGACGCGTCTCAGGAAAGGGTCCTCGACCGGTGAACCCGCGAAAGCTCCTCCTGAAGGCGCTCCAGTCTCCACACAACCTCCGATTCGCGGAAGTCTGCAGCCTGGCGGAGGCCTTCGGGTTCCGGCTCTCCCGGACCGGCGGAAGCCACCACATCTACGTCCACCCGGCGATTCCGGAGCTGCTGAAGCTCCAGGAGGTCCAGGGACAGGCCAAGGCGGACCAGGTGAGGCAGTTGCTCCGGCTCGTGGAGCGGCATAACCTCGAGATCGGTGACGCGGAATGACCGACTACCACATCAACATCTTCCCGAGTGACGAGGACGCCGGCTACATCGCCGACATCCCCTGACCTCGCGCACTGCTCCGCGTTCGGCGACACCCCGGAGTCCGCCCTTGCCGAGGTCCTCAAGGCCAAGGCTCTCTGGCTCGAGGCGGCGAGGGCCGAGGGGAAGCCGGTTCCCCCGCCCCTGTTCCGGCCGGCGATCTACAAGGTCGCGTAGGCCCGCCCCGGCACCACCACCCCCTCCTTCACGAACACGTGCAGCCGCAGCCGCGCGCGCGACGCCGCCACGTAGAGGTTGCGCGGCTCGAGCGACCAGCGGCTCCCGTCCACGTCGAGGAGGAGCACCACGTCGGCCTCCAGACCCATACCGGTGGCTCGTCCGGATTCGCAGCGCGCCGGGCACGCCGGCCGTCCCGTCGTCGCCGATCGGCACCACCGGGAAGCCCGCCAGCTCGGCCACCCCGCCAGGCACGAGTTCGCGATGCCACATCCCGACGATCGCCACCCTCTCGAGCCCGATCTCCTCCTTCAGGAGGAGCTGCGCGATCAGCGCCCCGGCCTTCGAGCTCGTCGGCCGCGTTGCGCCAGCGGTGGACCTTCGGCTCCTCGCCCCGCACCGTCCACGGCGACCCGCGACTCGGAAGCCCTCGACTTCCGAGTTGCTTCCGAGTCGTTCGCCCCGTGCGAACCCTCTCGCGGCGCGACCTCGAGACCCTGCGGCTCGTGGTGACCCACCAGCGGCACAGCGTGCCTACGTTCGGCGGCCTGCTCCTCTTCTGGCCGGGCTCGCCTGACCCGTTCCCGGACGCCTTGGATCCAGGCGGGCCGCTTCATGGCGCCCGCGGCGGGGTTCAGCCGGTAGGGGGTAGGGGCCCGAGCGCCCGCAGGGCGTCCCGCACCTTCTTCGCGGCCCCGACGACATCGGTCACGAGCCGCTCGTCCATCCCGTACCAGCCTTCGTACTCGGAGAGGTTTCGCTTCTCGTGCGCCGTCGCGAGGACGCGCCAGACTGCGTTCTGGATTCCCAGAGTCACGGGAAGCGTCTGGAACACCAACGCTCGGATCTCCGAACGATAGCCCGCTCGTCGGAGCGCGGCGAGGGCGAGGGCGTGCGACGCGCCGTAGGCGAGGTCGAATCGGCTTTCGAGGGAGTTGCTCTCGTTCTCGGCATCGGCGAGTCGCGAGTCCGCTGACCGAAGAAGACTCTCGTACTCCCGGAGAAGGGGCGGCTCCTTCTTCAGCTTCCCGATCCTCGCGAGGTTCGGGAGCTCAGCGGAGGTCATCGTCGCCTCCGATCACGAAGATACGGGGCTGGCTGGCGATGCGTGAGGCGAAGGAGTCGGGCTCGGCGCGGCGAATCCGCCAGTCGGCGGGCGTCAGGACCGTCGGGTTGACCGAGCGGGCGAGGACGGCCTCGGCAGCCTGGAGCGCGTCGAAGAGGTCGGAGTAGGCGAGCGTCTCCGAGAGAACGAGGAGATCGACGTCGCTCGAGGCCGTCTCGGTCTTCTTCGCGATGGAGCCGAAGACGAAGGCGGCGCGGATGCGCGGCTCGAAGGGCGCGAGCGCCCTACGAATCGGCTCGACGAGCCCGACGGTCTTGACGACGAGCCCGTGCAGCTCGGCGAAGACCGGACTGTCCTCTCGGGCCTGGTAGTGCTTCTGGTTCCCCGTTCGCGTCACGGTCACGAGGCCCGCATCGGCGAGGCGGGCGAGCTGCCGGTGGACGGCGCCCGTTCCGCTGTCCACGAGGCGGATCAGCTCACCGCTCTGGAAGCGGCGCTCCGGCTGGCCGAACAGGAGGCCGAGCACGCGCTGCTGGACCGGAGTGAAGAGCGCATCCGCGAGGCCCTTCCGGGGTGTCAAAATCCTTCCCATATCGGGAAGAATCATACCCGAATCGGGAACGATTCCCCTCCCCCCGGCACCGCCACCCCCTCCTTCACGAACACGTGCAGCCGCAGCCGCGCGCGCGACGCCGCGACGTAGAGGTTGCGCGGCTCGAGCGACCAGCGGCTGCCGTCCACGTCGAGGAGGAGCACCACGTCGGCCTCCAGCCCCTTGAACCGGTGCGGCGTCGCGTAGCGCAGCGCGCCGGGCACGCCGGCCGTCCGTCGTCGCCGATCGGCACCACCGGGAAGCCCGCCAGCTCGGCCACCCCGCCAGGCACGAGTTCGCGAGGCGCCGCATCCCGACAATCGCCACCCTCTCGAGCCCGATCTCCTCCTTCAGGAGGAGCTGCGCGATCAGCGCCGCCGCCTTCTCGCGTTCGTCGGCCGCGCTCCGCCAGCGGTGGACCTTCGGTTCCTCCCCCCGCACCGTCCACGGCGACACGCGCGGGTGCGACCCCGTAAGCTCGCCGAGGTACTCCGCGATGGCCGACGTGTTCCGGCAGTTCGTCTCTCTTCTTCCTGCGCCTCGTCCACCACCGGCGCGTCGAACCGCTCTCCCAGCTTCTGCGCGGCCTCGAGGAGGAGGACGCCCGACGTCTCGTTCCACGCCACGCACGCCGCCCGGGAGAGCCTTCGTTCGGATCAGCGCGCCAGAATCGAGGATCTGATCCGCTCCTCGCTTTCTTCCACCCAACGCGGCTCCTCGTCCCCCGGGCGGAAGACGACCCACACCGTCGCCTCGGCGGCGCCCTCCCGGACGCGCTTCACGGCCCAGTCCCGCGCTATCCGCTGCGCCCGCACGTCGGGCTTGAGCGGGTCCTTTCCGTGCACCGTCCCGCCGCCGATCGGCACCGCCGTGCCGTACGCCTCGGCAACGAGTTTCTTCCCCGAGAGGCCGTTGTCGCCCAGCGGCCCGCCCACCGCGAAGGAACCCGCGCCGTTGAAGAGCCAGTCGACGGATTCGGCCGGCGCCTCCAGCTCGCCCGCCGCGACGTACTCGGCCGCTACCGCGAGGCACGCCTCCTTCGCGAGCGCGCAGAGCGCCAGCCAGTCGGCGTGGACGAAGTGGTGGAGCGAGAGCGACACCGCCTCGAGCCGCCGGCCACGCACGGCGACGAAGACCTTACCGTCCGGCCCGATCCACCTCTTCCGTCTCTCCTCGCGCAGCCCCTCGATCGCCTTCACGAAGTCGCGCGCGAGCGCCTGCTCGAGGGGGATCAGCCCCGCGCGTTCGCCCCGGCAGGCGTAACCCACGCCGATTACCTGGTCGTCGGCCACGCACCGGAAAGCCCTCTCCTCCGCCTCGAGCGGCCCGAGGCAGAGGTCGAAGCGGACCTCGACGTGATGCGGCGCGGGCTCGAAGAAGTAGTGCCGGTACTTCTCCGGGCCGTCGAACGAGTCGCCGTAGCCGGCGGCGGCATACGCCGCGCGCACGACGCCGGCGACCTCCTCCTCCGTCACGGCGCACTCCGGCCCCGGACCGGCGGCGATCCGCCCGTCGACGAAGACGACCTTCCGGTGGAGCGCGACCTCCACGCCGACCAGCGCCTCCGGGTCGCGGCCCGTCGCGAGCGCGACGATCCCGTCGGCGATGGAATCGGAAAGCCGGTCGGGGTGCCCGGCGCAGACGGCCTCGGCGAAGCGCAGAGGAAACCAGTTGCTCGTCGTCGTCATGCGGACCTCCTGGCTGCAGTCAGCTCGGGGAGCGGAACGATTCGGGAGGCGACGCGCGCGAGGTCGGCCTTCCAGCCTCCCGGCGTCAGGGCGACGCGGACGTCGAGCCGGGACTTTCGGACTCTCTCCGCGAGCCGCGCCTTCGTCTCGCCCACGTAGCCGTCGGTGATCACGAGAATCCTCCGCACCCCCTCGGCGAGGGCGTGCTCGAAGACGCACGCTCCCTCGGTCCCCGCCGGTCGTCGGCACCTTCCCGCGGGCGAGCGCCTCGAGCCGCACGGTGACGACCTCGGTCGAGAAGAGCCGCACGCGCGGGTCGATCCGCTCGCCGAGGCGAACGAGCGCGCCGTAGAGAAACGGCAGGTACGGATCCATGCTCCCGCTCACGTCGAGGTAGACGTGGGCCCGGCCGGAAGCGCGGGCCCGCGGCCACTCGACCTCGCCCGCGTAGAGGAGCGGAGGCGTTCCCGCGAGGCGCGCCACCGTGGCCCGGCGGTCGCGCGGCGACGGAAGCGGGACGAGAGCCGGGACGAGGCCGGCGCGTCTCACGCCGCCCGGGCGAGGCGTGCCCGCCGCCGAGTCGTCCAGCGCGCGGCGCAACGCGGCCAGCACGCGCTCGCCGGGCCTCGCAGGCGGATTCACATGCTCCTCCAGGACGTCGGCGAGGCTCCGGCCCCGCATCGCATCCGGTGGCGGCGGCCACTTCTCGACGATCCGCCGGATCGCCGCCACCACCTCGGCGGGGAGCGGCCCGCTCGTTCCGTAGTCGTCGTCTCCCTCCCTGCAGTGGTCGCCGAGGAGACCCTCCGCCTCGCCGGGGGCGAGCCCTCTTTCCCCGAGCGCGGAGACGAGCCTCTCGAACACCTCGAGGCACGTGACGTCGCCCGGGGCCGAGTAGAGCGTCTCGTGCAGCAGCCGCAGCGCCGGGTCCTCGACCGGGCTGCCGCCCGGCGGCGCCAGGAGCCGCAGCGCGCCGCTCTCCCGGCCGTAATAGCCGAGAAAGAACGACGTGTGCGCGGGCTGGGGAAAGCGCGTGCAGAGGAGCGCGTTGATCACCGCGTCGAAGGCCACGTTGTGGAGCTGCGTCGCCCGCGGGAAGAGGCGCGTGTGCCCGAGCAGCACGTGGTGGAGCTCGTGCATCACGAGCATGAAGAGGTGTTCGTCGCTCGCGCAGTGCTCCGCGACGAAGTCGGGGTTCAGCTTCAGCACCGGGCGGCGCTCGCAGGTGACGGCGGCCGTCGGCACGTCGCGACTCTCCTCGATTCGCAGGAGGCCGAGGAGCGCCGTCACCTCGTAGGCCCCTGCGGGGAGCGCGTTCAGGAGGCGCAGGGCGAGGGTCTCGTTCACGCGCACTCTCCTTCTTCCGGAAAGACGAGGAAGAGCGGGTCCTTCGGGACGAGGGCCGGGTAGACCGGCCGCCACGGCAGGTAGAGGTGCCCCGAGCGCCGCGCCAGGATCGCGAGGGCGAGCGGGTAGTCGAAGCGCGCCTCGGGCTCGCGGTCGCCTCCGGTCAGCGTGAAGACACCGACGAGGTCGGGGATTCCGAGCCCGGCGAACGCGGCCTCCAGCTCTTCGGGCGCGGGCAGGTTCTTCGCGTCGTATCCCTTCCACTGCCGGGGCCACGTCGTGCAGAAGGTCCGCCCCGCGAGCCCGGGCGTGCTCACGAGGATCGTCGAGACGGGCGGGACGGACATGTTGTGGAGGAGGGCGGGCCCGCTCACGCCGCCACCTTCCTTCCGGCCGGCCGCAGGGCTGCTACGGCCCGCTCCCACGCCGCGAGAAGCTCCTCCAGCCGGAACTCGTGCTTCCGGAAGAGAAGGTTCGCCGCCACGGCACTCAGCACGCGCCCCTTCTCGGTCTTCCTGTCGAGCTTTGGCAGCTCGGTCGTCAGGAGCGGGCGCACCCAGCGCGTCCCCGGCCCCGAGGTGACGGAGGCCGCGCAGGGCTTTCCCACCTCCGCCCAGTCGTTGCAGATCGGCTCCAGCGCCGCGGCAGGGAGGTCGCGCCTCTTCGTGAGCCGCGGCATCACGAGGGCCGCGGCGATGAGCCGCTCGGGGAGCGCAAGCGCCGAGTAGGCGTCGGAGAGCACCTCGGCCGCCTCGTGCGGAGGGAGCGTCCCCTCGAGCGCGATGGCGAGCCGCACGAACGGCTCCCTCTCCGTGAGGAGCCTGCGCCGCGCCGAGCCCTCGGCCATCCCGGCCGCGGCCCAGGCCGACCGGTGCGCCGCGAGGAGCTTTTCGAACGGCACCGGCCGCCCCCACGCCGCGTCGGGCACCGAGCTGCGGGCGGCGACGAGGAACGCCGCCTCGGGGTCGTCCCCGTCGCCGAGAGCCTGCGCGGCGGCGCGCACCGCGATCACGTTCCGCACGAGCTGCGCGGCCCGCCGTGTCGAGAGCGGGTGCCCGGCCCGCGAGAGCTGCGCCGCGAGGAGGATCGCGTACTCCGTCGCCGCGCCCGCGTCGCTCTGCCCGGCATCGTCCAGCCCGGCACGCGCCTCCTCCACGAGCCGCACCACCTCCGGCCGCGCCTCCTCCCCGCTCCACCGCGAGGGCCGCAGCACGCGCCGCTGCTCCTCCACCGCAAGCTCCGCGAGCGCGGGCACCGTCACCACGAACGCGAACCGGTCGGCCAGCGCCACGTCGAGCGGCTCGGCGCCCGCGTACCCCGCGTCGTCCCCCTCGAGCGAGGCCGGGGGGTTCATGGCGCCCCAGCGGTAGCGCAGCTTCGGGAGCGGCATTCCCTGCAGCACCCGCTCGTGCACCAGCGGGAAGAGCTTGTTCTGCACCTCGGGCCGGCAGCGCGACACCTCGTCGATGAGCACCGACTCGGCCTCCCACACCGTCGCCGGCGTCTGCAGGTAGACGACGCGCCCCTCCTGCGGCACCGGGAAGCCGACGAGGTCGTCGAACGACAGGAGCGACGCGTTGTAGTGGCGGTGCTCGAGCCCGAGCGCCTCGGCGAGGCGGTTGAGCACCATCGTCTTCGCCGAGCCGTGCGGCCCGATGAGGAGGAGCGGCGCCTCGGAGGCCACGGCGGCGAGGACCACCGGGTCGAGCGCGTCCCACCCGGCGAGGCCGAGCGTGCGAAGGAAGAACGTTCGAGGAGGAGATGCGGTCATGGGAGCCCTTTCGACGAAAAGCGTTCCCGCCTCGATCGCACATGGGTCCCTTGCCTTTCGGCAGGGCCGGCTTTGCCACCGTGTAGGACTACGGTCTGGCGTGCGGGTCGACGAGCCGGTGCTCTCTCCGCATCTCTTCATGCCGGCAGCCCGAAGCGGAGGGCTGCCTAAATTCAAAGAACGGCGCCGAAACGGGGGACCCGGCGCGACGGCCATTATCTCACTTCCCGGTGCGGAAAACCCCATCGTCCGGGTCCCGAGCTCGAGGACACCGTCTGTCCGTGTCCCTGCCTATCTTGCTCTTTGGCTGCGAGCCGGAAGGGAGTCCCGAACGTGAAGGCACACCCGGAAGGAACGAACGCCCCGGCTGCCCCGCCAAAGGCGCCGCCCGTCCTCGACGCGCGGAAGGCCAGGCGCATCCTGGCCGCCCTCGAGGAGGGTGACCTCGACGGCCCGCTCATCGTCGGGGAGGCGGAGATCGCCAGGATCGGGGGCCGGCGGAACTTCTCGCTCCCGCAGGCCCCTCCCGCGGACTGCCTCTGGGAGGTCATGCGCCCCGACGACCTCGACGTCGCCCGTATCCGCGCCTGGTCGGAGCGGCCCGAGATGCTCGTCGGCCGCATCCTCTACTGGGACTCCCGCCGCGGCACGGAACTGAGCCTGGGCGAGATTCGCCGCGGCTTCGACGATTTCTTCTCCGGCATCCACTTTTCCCCGGAGGCCTTCTCCGTCTACATGCTCCGCTGGCTCGAGAACCAGTGGCAGCTCTCGATGGAGATCGGAGTCGATCTCGAGGCCGAGCGTCTGGCCGGCACCCCGCTCGGGACCATCGCGAAGTACTCCTGGATGCTCGAAGGCCTTCCGCCCGACCCGGCCTGGTCGCGCCTCCCGGAGGTCTGAGCGCCCCAGGCTCCCCCCGGCACCACCACCCCCTCCTTTCTCGGGAAGAAACGTCGCGGGTTCGGGCAGAGGCGGGATAATGGCGAGGTGAAGAGCGAAGCTGCGGAACACGAGCGGAAGCCCGTTCGAATGGTCCGGGTGCTCAGGGACGCCTCGGACGACGACGGCTCTTTCGACCTCGATTTCTGGCGCGACGTGGGTGCCGAGGGGCGGCTCGCCGCCGTCTGGCAGATGGTGGGAGAAGCCCGGGCATTCCGGGGGGAGGTGGGCCCTGAACCCCGACTTCAGAGATCTGCTGTCCGCGTTTTCCGCCGCTGAGGTCCGCTTCCTCGTCGTCGGGGCCCACGCGGTCTCGTTCCACGCCGTCCCCAGGTACACGAAGGACATCGACCTCTGGGTCGAGCCGACGCCGGAGAACGCGAAGCGGGCCTGGGAAGCGCTCGCGCGATTCGGGGCCCCGCTCGAAGGAGTCGAGGTGGACGACCTCGCGACGCCGGGAACCGTCATCCAGCTCGGCGTCGAGCCGAACCGCATCGACATCCTGACGCGGGTCGCCGGTCTCGAGTTCCCAGCCGCCTGGGAACGTCGGGTCGGCTCGTCGTACGGCGGCGTCCCGGTCGCGTTTCCGTCCCTGGATGACCTCCTCGATTCCAAGAGGGCCTGCGGGCGCCCGCAGGACCTCCTCGACGCCGAGTGGCTCGAGAAGGCGAAGCAGAGGCGCTAGCCGGGAGGAAGGGCGGGCGCCGCTCACCCTCCCCCCGGCACCACCACCCCCTCCTTCACGAACACGTGCAGCCGCAGCCGCGCGCGCGACGCCGCCACGTAGAGGTTGCGCGGCTCGAGCGACCAACGGCTCCCGTCCACGTCGAGGAGGAGCACCACGTCCGCCTCAAGACCTTTGAATCGGTGAGGCGTCGCGTAGCGCAGCGCGCCGGGCACTCCGGCCGTCCCGTCGTCGCCGATCGGCACCACCGGGAAGCCCGCCAGCTCGGCCACCCCCGCAAGGCACGAGTTCGCGAGACGCCGCATCCCGACGATCGCGACCCTCTCGAGCCCGACCCCGTCCTTCAGCAGGAGCTGCGCGATCAGCGCCCCCGCCTTCTCCCGCTCGTCGGCCGCATTGCGCCAGAGGTGGATCTTCGGCTCCTCTCCCTGCACCGTCCACGGCGACACGCGCGGGTGCGACCCCGTCAGCTCGCCGAGGTACTCCGCGATGGCCGACGTGTTCCACTTACTCCTTCATTTACTCCTCCACTTACTCCTCGGCCTACTCCTCCGTTTACTCCTTCATGCCCCGGTACACCCCGCCGGGCCTGACCGCTGCCTCGAGCGGGTCCCTTCCCCGGCAGCCCGTTGAGCGAATACCAGCTTCCTCGGCGGTCGAAATCAGGAAGCGACCTGCGGCAAACTACCTGCGGCCCGGTGGCCGACTCAGAGGAGAACGTGCGAAGTCTCCGTTCGAAGGGAAGCCGATGCTGAACGACGAGCCGATCCAGTCCGGAGAGATCCTCGTCTACCAGACCGAGGACGGCCGTACACGCGTCGAGTGCCGCTTCGCCGAGGACACGATCTGGATGAGCCAGGGGTTGATCGCCGACCTCTTCCAGACGACACCCCAAAACATAACCCTCCATCTGAAGAGCATTTACGCGGACGGGGAGCTCGCCCCCTCGCGAACTTGTAAGGATTACTTACAAGTTCGACCGGAGGGCACGAGGCAGGTCCAGCGCGTCGTGAAGTACTACAGCCTCGACGCCATCCTCGCCGTCGGCTACCGCGTGCGCTCGCCCCGGGGCGTGCAGTTCCGGCGCTGGGCGACAGAGAGGCTCCGCGAGTACCTCGTGAAGGGCTTCACGATGGACGACGAGCGGCTCAGGAACCCACCGGTCGACGGCTCCGGGATTCCGGACTACTTCGACGAACTCCTGGCGCGCATCCGCGACATTCGGGCCAGCGAGCGCCGGATGTACCTGCGCGTTCGAGAGATCTTCGCCCTTGCCGCCGACTACGACGCCACACGGAAGGACACGGTCGCGTTCTTCAAGATCATCCAGAACAAGCTCCACTTCGCAGCGACGGGGAAGACCGCTTCCGAGCTGATCGCCGGGCGGGCCGACCACACGAGCCCGAACATGGGTCTCCTGACGTGGAAGGGCGGGAGTGTCCGGAAGGCGGACGTCACGGTGGCGAAGAACTACCTCCGCGAAGAGGAGATCTCCGAGCTGAACCGGATCGTCACGATGTGGCTCGACTTCGCGGAAGACCAGGCGCGACGCCGGAAACAGGTCTTCCTGAGAGACTGGGAGTCCCGGCTCGACGAGTTCCTTCGGTTCAATGACCGGTCCGTCCTGACGAACGCCGGATCGGTCAGCACTGCCGACGCCCACGCACACGCGGAGGACGAGTACGCCCTGTTCGCCGTGCGCAGGCGTGCCCTCCTCGAGGCGGAGGGCCAAAGAGCCGCCATCGAGTCGCTCGAGGACGCCGCGAAGGCTCTCCCCGCCCCGAGGCGGTCAAAGGGACGGCCCGCAAAGAAGGCGTAAAGGCCCGCTTGTGTCAACCCTATCGGGGCACCGCGCCCGATTCTTGCCGCCGGGTCCCTTCAGGCCCCTCCCCCCGGCACCACCACCCCCTCCTTCACGAACACGTGCAGCCGCAGCCGCGCGCGCGACGCCGCGACGTAGAGGTTGCGCGGCTCGAGCGACCAGCGGCTCCCGTCCACGTCGAGGAGGAGCACCACGTCGGCCTCCAGCCCCTTGAACCTGTGGGGCGTCGCGTAGCGCAGCGCGCCGGGCACGCCGGCCGTCCCGTCGTCGCCGATCGGCACCACCGGGAAGCCCGCCAGCTCGGCCACCCCCGCCAGGCACGAGTTCGCGAGGCGCCGCATCCCGACGATCGCCACCCTCTCGAGCCCGACCCCGTCCTTCAGGAGGAGCTGCGCGATCAGCGCCCCCGCCTTCTCCCGCTCGTCGGCCGCGTTGCGCCAGCGGTGGACCTTCGGCTCCTCCCCCCGCACCGTCCACGGCGACACGCGCGGGTGCGACCCCGTCAGCTCGCCGAGGTACTCCGCGATGGCCGACGTGTTCCGGCAGTTCGTCCGGAGCGGGAAGACGGGGAGCCCTTCGGGGAACCGCGACTCGCGCTGCCAGAGATCCTGGTCGGGGTCGGCGACGAGCGTCACCGGCGCCCGGTCGCCCTCCTTCAGCAGCGCCTCGAGGACGGCCCACCACTCGGTCAGGAAGTCCTGCGCCTCGTCCACCACCAGCGCGTCGAACCGCTCTCCCAGCTTCTGCGCGGCCTCGAGGAGGAGGACGCCCGACGTCTCGTTCCAGAAGGCCTGCGTCGCCGCCACGTCGTCCTCCGGCGGCTCGTTCCACGCCACCCCGGCCCGCCCGCACAGCTCACGGCCCAGCTCGTGGTACGAGCCCGCCCACCCCCCGCAGCGCGTCCCGACGCCAGATTCCCGCAGGTAGCGCGAGCGGCCGTAACAGAGACAGACTCTCCCCCCCCGCCACCCCCTTCCCGCCCGCCGCGCACCACGGCCGCGGTTCAGGTGAAGGAAGTCGAGGCAGATGTCCTGCTCCTCGTGGAGCAGCGCCAGCGCCTTCTCCTCCCACCCGAGCGCCGACCCGAGCGCCAGCCCCAGCGAGAAGTGCGGCGCCAGGACGTGCTGCCCCAGCCTCTTGACCCACTTCTTCGTCAGAGGTGCCGCCGCGCGCCGCACGCCCCAGAGCCGGAAGATCTCCATCAGCCGCCCCGCCGCGTCCCGCGCGAGGTCCCCCGCGTCGATCACCAGCTCGCGCGGCGCGCTCACCCCGTCGCCCCCGCTCGTGAAGTCGCAGTCGGGGAAGACGACCGCGTGCCCGTGGACGAACTCCGGCATCGCCTGCCCCTCGAAGCTCAGCGCCGCGGCCTTCGCGGCGATCGCCTTGACGCTCCGCTGCGCCTGGAGGAACGGGTCCTTGATCGAGTGCACCCTCCCGTCGCGCGCCGTCGACGTCCACGCCCCCGTCCGCCCGTCGAACGCGATCCGGCCCCCCTTCACCTCCAGCACCAGCATCCCCAGGTCGGGGTGCAGCACCAGGAAGTCCGCCTCGCCCTCGCAGACTCCCTCGCGCGAGCCGTCGGGGCCGTCGAACGAGTACCAGCTCTTGCGGTGGTAGATGCGGAAGTCGTCGCGGAGGGACTGGAACGCGAGGAGGACCTTCGCCTCGCCGGCCGCGGAGGCGGCGGGGGTGGGGGGGGGGGGGGGGGGGGGGGGGGGGGGGCGTGGCGGGGCGCGCCCGGCGGCGGGGGGGCCCGCCCGGCCGCCGCCCCCCCCCGCCCGCCCGCCGGCCGCCCCCCCCCCGCGGGGGGGCCGGTTTGGGGGGGGGGGGGGCGGCCCGGGTTTCTTTTCCCCCCCGAGCCGTGGCTCGCACTCCACCGGAACAGGTCCACCGGGCGAGAGACTGGGCAGTGATGTCGCGACCGAGATCTGAAGGCCGCCCTGCGCGGCCGCCAGGGATGCGAAGCATGGCCGCGCGGGAGCATGCGAGCGGCTTCCGAAGCCTTAGACTTCCGTCATGTCCTCGACGGTGATGCTCGGGCGATCGGCTGGTCCGGCACCTCTAGGTGCCCTCTGGTTGGGGGCCCTTGACTAGATGTCGCGCGTTGCGGAGGCCCGTACGTTCATGCATTCCCATGCCGAAACGACAAAGAGATGACTCATGCCTGACCACAACTACTTTTCGAATCTCATCTGGCAGATCGCCGATCTCCTGAGGGGCCCGTATCGCCCCCCGCAGTACGAGAGAGTCATGCTGCCCATGACCGTGCTTCGCCGATTCGACTGCGTCCTGGCGCCGGCCAAAGCGAAGGTGCACGCCGAGTACGAAAGGCGCAAGGGTGGCAAGCTCGAGGGCGACGCACTCGATAGAAGGCTCAACGAGGCCGCCGGCCAGCGGTTCCACAATCACTCTCCCCTCGACTTCCGAGAAGCTCAAGGGCGACCCCGATAACATCGAGAAGCACCTCGTCAGCTACATCAAGGGCTTCTCGAAGAACGTGCGGGACATCTTCGACTTCTTCGAGTTCGATAGCGAGATCGAGCGGATGCGCGAGGCGAACCTCCTCTATCTCGTCGTCTCCAAGTTCTGCGACGTGGACCTACACCCGAACACGGTACCGAACGAGCAGATGGGGCTCATCTTCGAGAATCTTATCCGGCGCTTCAACGAGCTGGCGAACGAGACCGCGGGTGACCACTTCACCCCCCGCGAGGTCATCCGGCTGATGGTGAACATCCTGTTCATCCACGACGACAAGCTGCTCGCCACGCCAGGCACCGTGCGCAAGCTGCTCGACCCGGCCTGCGGCACCGGCGGCATGCTGGCCGAGGCGCAGAACTACCTGCGCGAGCAGCACGGCGCGGCCAAGCTCTATGTCTACGGGCAGGATTACAACAAGCGCGCCTTCGCCACGGCGGCCTCCGACATGCTGATGAAGCAGGTGGACCACAACGGCGCCGGCAACAACGTCCGCTACGGCGACAGCTTCACCGAGGATCAGTTCGCGGCCGAGACCTTCGACTACTTCCTCACCAACCCGCCCTTCGGCGTGGACTGGAAGAAGCAGCAGAAGGAGATCCAGCAGGAGCACGACAAGCGCGGCTTCGACGGCCGCTTCGGCGCCGGGCTGCCGCGCGTGAACGACGGCTCGCTGCTCTTCCTGCAGCACATGGTTGCCAAGTTCGAGCCAGTGCGTCCGGCGGAGCACAAACATCGGCTCGCGCCTTGCCATCGTCCTCAATGGCTCGCCGCTCTTCACCGGCGGCGCGGGCTCGGGCGAGAGCGACATCCGCAAGTGGATCATCGAGAACGACTGGCTCGAAGCCATCATCGCCCTGCCGGAGCAGATGTTCTACAACACCGGCATCGGCACCTACGTCTGGATCGTCACCAACCGCAAGGAGAAGCGGCGCAAGGGCAAGATCCAGCTCCTCGATGCGCGCGAGGTGTGGACGGCGGGTGGCAGCGAGGACAACAAGAGGAGCCTCGGCGACAAGCGCCGCCACATTACCGCAACAGCCAGATCGTCGAGATCGTCAAGCTCTACGGCCGTCAAGCCGACGGCGAGACCTCCAAGACATTCGACAACGCCGACTTCGGCTACACCCGCGTGACCGTCGAGCGGCCCCTGCGCCTGTGCTACCAGATGACCCTGGAAGACAAGGCCCGCTTTCTCGACGCCTGCCCGCACCTGCTCGACGACGCGCAGGCCATCGACAAGGTGCTGGGCCGCGAGCCTCAGCGCGACTGGAATGAGGTGTGGAGCCGCATCGCGGATCTGCTGCACGCGCGCAGGTCGCGCTGGAAGGCGAGCGAGCAGAAGCTCTTCCGCAGCGTCTTCACGCAGAAGGACCCCGAAGCCGAGCCAGTCGCCAAGGGCGGGGCGCGACGACGGCTATGAGCCGGACGCTGACCTGCGCGATTTCGAGAACGTGCCACTCAGGGACGACGTCGACGCCTACTTCGAGCGCGAGGTTCGCCCGCACGTGCCCGACGCCTGGATGGACCGGGGCAAGGACAAGGTCGGCTACGAGATCAACTTCAACCGCCACTTCTACAAGTACACGCCGCCGCGCCCGCTCGAGACGATTGACGCGGAATTGAAGCAGGCGGAGGAAGAGATCATGCGGCTGCTGCGGGAGGTGACGGAGTGACGTCCGCCGCCCGGAAGCAGCGTTGCCGGCCACGTATTCGCCGTTACCAGCGGCGCGACTCCGGACAATGGCAATCCTGAGTTTTGGGAATGGCGATATCCGCTGGGTGACACCGAAAGACATCAGCTCGCTCGACGGCTACCGCCTCGGGATACCCGCCGCAAGATCACACCTCGTGGGCTGGATACGCATCATGCGGCATGACCACGGCGCCGTCCTGACTCCTGATGCGATCAGGCATCCTGCGTCGGACAGGATTCCGGATCCTCAAGAGGAGGCCTGTTCAAACCAAGGCTGCTGCCTGAACCCTCATCCCAGGGTCAAGGCGGACACCCGGTTCTTCTACTACTGGCTCTCAGCGCAGAACGGATACCCCAGGTCTAGGTCGGCTCCACCTTCATGGAGCTAAGCACGACGACCTGAAGTCTTTGAAACCGATCCCGCACCCGTCCTCTGCGTCAACAGCGCCATCGCTGACTAACCTCGACCGCGAGACGGCACGGCTGGATGCGCTGGTGGCAGCGAAGGAGCGCGTGCTCGGCCTGTTGGCTGAGAAGCGCCGGGCGCTGATCACCCGCGCCGTCACGCGGGGCCTAAATTCCCGCGCCCCCTCCGCGACTCCGGCATCCCCTGGTCGGCGCGAACTTCCGGCGCATTGGAAGCTCAAGCGATTGAAACACGTCGGCCATTCAATCATCGGCTTGACATTTCGATCCGGCGGACACGGTCACCGATGGCAGCGGTGTTCTTGTGCTGCGTGCCTCTAACGTTAGAGATCAACAGATCGTGCTCGAAGATAAGCTGTTAGTGTCTATGGACATTCCCGAGGCGCTCAGAACGCGAGTCGGTGACA
>JADJZB010000012.1 GCA_016719485.1 Holophagales bacterium | reverse complement strand
TCGTCTACAACGGCCCGCAGTGCAGGAGCACTCAGCGCCCGACCACCTGCCTGCAGACGGCTCGCAAGGACGGCGCTTCCACGATCGTGAGGAGGCGTGGCGCAGCAGGACCGGCGCTCGAGGCCGCAGGATACGGGCCCTGCTCTTTCGCGGCCCCGGACCAGTCGGCGCATCCTCAACGATACAGAACAGGCGCTCGCGGTCCTCGCTCCGTGACGGGCGAGGGGCCGAGCCGATTAATGCAACGTCGCGGTCCGTGCAGGCCGGCGTCAGACTTCTCGCTGGTCCTCTTCCGCAGGGCAAGCTGCGGCTGCACGCCTTCCCATGCCGGCCGGGCTGGCGGTGAAGCTGGCCTCGATCGACATGTCCGGGATCCTCATTGGCGCCCTTCCGAGGGACTGGAAAGCCTCCTCGGGGCGGGGACATGGCGGCCGTCTGCACCGCGAGGTGACAGATTCGGAGGCGCCGTTCCCGGACGTCCTGGCCGGCTCGGGGCTTCTCGATGAACGTCGCTTAAATCCCGAGGAGTCTCATGGAGGGCCTCCCTTCGGGAGTCGAGGTGGAGGCTGCTCAGGAGTTCACCGACCCGGCGGAATCCGCATCACGCCGGGGCAATCGCCGCTTCGCGGCGGGGACGACCTGACTTCCCGCCGATCCGGATGCGGCGGCGTTGCTCCGAAGCGAGGTGACGGTCAGCCCCGGCGCACCGCAGGAGCGGAAGGGGCGGCGGGTCTTCCGAGCGCGTGCCGCGTACTGGGGCGATAAGCAAGGCTGAAGCGATCATCAACGACGTTCCGCTCGAGGAAATGCATTGCGAGCGTCATCTCCTCCGGAGATATGGGCGCGCGCCCCGTCAGCTCCTGAAAACCCACGCCATCATCATGCACGCTGGCCGAAAGGACCGGCCGCAGCCATGACCGCTGGGCCGGCCCCGAAGCAGCCAGGCGAGATCCGCCGCTATTACGGCCGCGAGGACCGCACCCGATTACGGGTCTGTACCGGCTGACCACCGCCAGCGCCACCAGGGAATCGAAGAGCTGGTCTCGCCTGCCGTCGCGCCCACGCCGTCACCGCGCCGCGGGACGGATGCTCTTCTTCGGCGGGACGATCTGCGGCACCACGCCTCCAAGTGCCGCGGCAGCCGGACAGGCGCTACGACACCGCGATGGACGACCAGAAGGTCCCCTACCTCGTGTCGTTCTGAGCGTAACGACGCCCGCCCGCGTGACCTCGAGCGGTTCGTCCGTTCCGGCCCGACGGCGTTCTGCAGCTTGGCGGGCACCACGCTCCTCGCCCGCATCACCCGGGGCCCGACCAGAAGACGCGCTGTTTCTTCCGCTGGACCGTCGCGGCCACGCCCCAGACGAAGCTGGGCGCTCGTGGCCACGCGCGCCTCAGCGTCGGCTGCTCGAGCACATCGCGGCGGTGCCGAAACCACTCGCGCGCAACCTGCTTATCAGGACGATCTTCCGCCTCCACATCGGATGAAGCGCGGAGTGGTCGTCATCAGCAGGCTCGAGATCCCTTGGAAGCCTCTCCCGCTCTCGCCTCTCTGGTCAGCATGTTCGTCGCCAGATCGGACACGTCCGGCCACTTCATCCTGGCCAGCGCCGGATGGGAGGCCACTGGCATCAGCCTCTACAGATCAGGGCGGCGAGTGATGGCCGAGAGGGCCTGCCTTTCTGCTGCAGGAGATCCTCGCGCACTACTGCAGGACGACGGTCCGGCGTGTGGCCTGACCGTCTCCCGGGAAGGAGCGCGGGCCTCTGTAGGGGCTACTGGACGCCTTAATGGCGAGAGCCTTGTCGAAGTCTTCCAGTTCTTCCGGAGGAACTTCTCCTCGTCCTTCGTCAGGATGCGGAAGGGCACGTGCACCTCGCTCGTCGCGAACTTCGTCACGAGCCAGTGCTGCCCCGGTCTGGATGCCGCCCGGCACCTTGCAGAAAGAGGCGGCCAAGGCGGGGCCCGGTTGTCCGTCAGGTCGACCTGGTCGAACGCCGGGGAGCCCCGGCCTGCCGAGTCGGAGAAAGAGGAGGGCGCAGGCCTTTGTTCACCTCGGGCGGGAAGTAGTTCAGGTTGTCGCGGGTGACCTGGGCCCGCTTGGTCAGGGCAGGAGGTAGAGCGCCGCGGCATGCTCCTTCTGCGTGGCGGGCGGGATCATCTTGCCGTCAGGCGTCTTGAGCGAGATCGCCTCGCGCTGTCAAGTCGACTTCACGCCGTCACGGACGGTGAAGCCCGCGTCGAGCAGCATCCACTCGTCCCCGGCCGAGGCGTTCGCGACGCGGTACCCGAGGTCACGAAGCCCTCATTGTTGTAGGCGACGCGGACGAACTCGCCTGGAGCGGAAGATCTGCGCCACGGGGGCCACGGGGCCCTTCACGTCGGAGATGGACGTGGGCGCCTGGGCGACCGCGGCAGCCGGTGCGGAGGCAGGCCGCAAGAGCCAGCAGGAAAGACAGACGATCGGTGCGATGCGCTTCATGGGAAGGTCCCTCCTTCCTTCCGGTCGGCGTTGAGGACCGGGAGGAGACGCCGGCTCCGGCCTCTTCTCGTCGACGCGTGAGAGGGAATTCTGTCACGGACCCGCGTGCCCCAACGGGGAGACGACGGCCTTGCCAGATTTCGATCTCCCGAACGACCGGCTACCGGAACCTCTCGACGTACATCAGCTCGGTCGCGTCGACGTCGAAGCTCGAGAAGAGGACGCAGCTGTCGTCAGGGCAGGCCGCGACGCCGAAGCGGGCCGCTTCTCGGGGGTGAGCAGGGCGTGTCGCTCCCATCCGCGAACCGGTGGAGCCGGAGGCTCAGCGCCGCGGGACTCTGTACGTGACGTAGTAGACGCCGGTGGCCGTCGTCGAAGTACCACTGGCGCGCGATGCGGTGGATGGGCTCGGTCTCCTCCCTCCGCCGGACGGCATCTGCCAGATCGATCAGATGCCTTCGCGGCAACTGTGAAATAGAGGTCCTGCCGTCGGCGGACTCGCGTGCCCCGTGACCGCCCTCGCGGGTGACGCGCCGGGACCGCCTCCGGATCGGGCTTCATCTTCCAGACCTGGTAGTCGTCTCCCGGTTCGAGCCGAAGTAGACCCACGCGCCGTCCCGCGACTCAGTGCGCTGTCGTGAGCCAGGCTCGGGGTGAGCGCTGCGGCTGCCGGCCGTTCGGCGTGGTGGGGAAGACGTCCATCTGTCCCTCAGGATTCGAGACGATGGCGGGCCGTTCGCCGTCGGGGAAAGCTCCCCCGAGGTGTTCCGCGACCATCGAGGTCAGCTGGACCTGACGGGACCCGTCGGCCTGGCAGAGCCAGACCTGGCTCGTTCCCGAACAGTCGGGTGAAGGCGATCCTCTGCCCGTCGCTGGAGAAATCGCGGTGCCGCCGTCGGTTCTCCGTGGAGGCGACGAGGCCGGGTGGGACGCCGGGCCGTCCTCCGTCGAGCAGGAAGAGCGCCAGATGTTCAGATCGGTGATGGGGTGAGCGAAGACGAGACTCCCGGTCCCGGGAGAACGTCGGGAACTCCGCCTTCCCCCGATGACGAGCCGGGCCTTCTCGCCGGGAGCGCCGGACGCCGGGATCACCATCAGGGCGGGGTTCGCGGTCCAGCCGTAGCCGCCGACGGAGAGACGATCGCTTCCGTCCGGCGTCCACGCGGGCCGGGTGGCGATCCCGATGTCCGACGTCAGCCCCGACCGACTCGTCGGCCGCGCAAAGTCCTCAGTGAGCGCGAGACGCCGGAGCTCGCTGTTGATCAGGCTCGGGCGCGTATACGCGAGAGTCAGCCGTCCGGAGAGGGCGGGCGACTCGTCGCGCAGGCCCAGGACGTCCGCCGGGCGGCCGGTGAGCTACCGTCATCTCGCCCGTGCCCAGAGACCGCAGAACAGGGCAACCGTGCGGTCAGCCGGAAGTCGCGACAGGCCGCCACGAGCCACTTCCCGTCCGGCGACCCGAAATCCCAGCCGAAGGACGTGGCCTCGGCAACGATCCGCTCGCTCCCGCCGAGTGCCGGTATCACGGCGAGGGACCGAGCGTCCCGGCGCCAGGTTCTGACGAACGCGATCTGGCGGCCGTCAGGCGACCACGCCAAGACTCTCCATGTTCGGCTCGTTCGTCGGTCGGACCGGCGCCCCGGCTCACCAACTTCACGCAAAGGTCGGAGAGACTCCTGCGCCTCGCCGTTCCAGGCAAACGCGACCTGGTTCCCGTCAGGTGGAAGTGCGGGCGGAGAGATCCGCCCGCCGAAAGCTCGTCAGCGGGAGAGGCCGCGTCGGCTCCGACGTCAATCCGTCATCCGGCGGCGGAACGAGCCAGGCCTCGCGACAGCCGCGACGAGAAGGACCGCGGCGGTGGCGCCGATCACGGCCCGCCACCGATCAACCCCGACACCGCGCGCGTCGTCGACTCCGCGCCCGCCCATCCAGCAGCTCTTCGAGGTGACCTTGGTCGGCCATCGACTGGAACAATCTTGCCGGATCCTTGCGAAGGCAGCGGGAGATGACGCGGTCAGCTCCGGCGGAATCTCGCCGGAGACCTCGCGGGCGGGCTTCGGCTCGTCGCGCAGGACCGCGGCGATCGTGGCGGAGAGATGCGCGGGCGAACGCCTTCTGCCCCGTCACCATCTCGTAGAGGACGGCCCCGAACGAGAGATGTCGGACCGTGGGTCGACCCCGCGCCCCTCCGCCTGCTCGGGAGACATGTAGGCGCACGTGCCGAGGACCGCGCCCTCGCGCGTCAGGATCTCCTTCGTCTCCTCTCCGTCGACAAGAGGGCGGGGTTGACGAACCGCGCGAGGCCGAAGTCGAGGATCTTGACGAGGGCCCGGTCCGGTCACCATGACGTTCGCGGGCTTCAGGTCGCGGTGAATGACCGTGCCGGCGGCGTGCGTCGCAGCAGAGGGCGTCAGCGATCGGGACGGCGTAACGGAGGGCCTGAAGCGGCGGGGAGCCTTTCAGCGGAAGAGTCGGGCGAGCGTCTGACCCGCGACGTACTCGGTGACGATGAAGTCGACGCCCGCCTCCCACGCCGATCTCGTGGACGGTGAGGATGTTCAGGGTGGTTCAGAGCCCGGACGCGGCCTTCGCCTCCTGCACGAACCCGCTGGCGGCGCTCGGGGTCGAGGCCTTGCCGGGCAGGAGGACCTTCACCGCGACGAATCGGCCGAGCCAGGCGTCCCTCGCCTGGTAGCGACGCCCATGCCCCCTCGCCGGCCGCTCCAGGAGCTCGTAGTGCGACAGCCGCTCGCCGGTCACCGGAACCTCTCGACGTACATCAGCTCGGTCGTGTCCACGTCGTAGGTCGTGTAGAGGACGCAGCTGTCGTCGGGGCAGGCCGCTGGGCCGAAGCCGGACCTCTTCTCGGGCGTGAGGAGGGGCGTGTCGCTTCCGTCCGCGAAGCGGTGATACCGGAGCTGGCCTCCCGGGAGCGCCGACGTGAGGTAGTAGATGCCGGTCGCCGTCACGTCGACGAACCAGTGCGAGGCGAGATCGGTCACGATCTCGGTCCCCCTCCCCGCCGTCGACGGGCATCTTCCAGACCGACCAGGCGTCGCGGCCGCGCTGCCGGACGACGTACAAGGACCGGCCATCGGCGGACTCGTAGGCGCCCCAGGCGTCTCCGCAGGACGTGACGCGCACGGGGACGGCGTCAGCGTCGGGCGTCATCCTCCAGACCTGACGACTGTCTTCCCGGTTCGAGCTGAAGTAGATCCACGCGCCGTCCCGGGACCAGGTCGGATGCGTGTCGTGGGCGAGGCTGAACGTGAGCCGACGGGGCTCGAGGCCGCCGGGGTCGTGAGGCAGATGTCGAGGTTCCCGTCGGGGTTCGAGAAAAGCAGGATCGACTTTCCGTCGGGGAGACCAGCTGCTCCCGGAAACGTGCTCCGCGGCCATCGTCGTGAGCTGGACCGGGCGGGATCCGTCGGCCTCGCAGAGTCAGAGCTTCTTGCTCCCCGAGCGGTCCGAGCTGAAGGTGATCCGCTTCCCGTCCGGCGAGAAGTTCGGTCCGCCGTCCTGGCGTGTCGAGGCGACGAGCCGTGCGGGGGAGTCCGGGCGCCCGTTCTCGAGCGGGAGGCGCCAGATGTTCAGGTCGTTGATCGGGCGAACGAAGGCGAGGGCTCCCTTTCGCCGAGAACGTCGGCGACTCGCCCCTCGCCCCCGAGGAGGCGTCGCGCCTTCTCGCCCGGAGCCAGGGAGGCGGGGATCACCATGAGTCAGGATTCGAGGGACCACCTGGCCGCCCACGGAAAGACGATCCGCTTCCCGTCGGGGGTCCAGGTCGGTTGCCGCGACGGTCCAGCCCTCGTGCGTCACCTGGACGGGCTCGCCCGGCTCGAGGTCCTTGGCGAGCAGGACCCAGATGTCGTTGGCGTAAACGTTGGACGAGCTGACGACGCGGAGGCGATCAGCCGTCCGGCGACACGGTCAGCCAGATGACGACTCAGCACCGCCCCGGCCGGCGGGAGGAGGAGTCGCGTCACCCGGCCTGTGGCGGCCGGGACGATGAGGAGCGTCGGCCGCGTTTCCTCCGTCGTGCGACCCGACACGACGAGCGACTCCCCATCGGGCGACCAGGAGACCCCGGAATAGAAGGCCGGGGCCTCGGCACGGCCTTCTCGTCGCCTCCGAGCGCCGGGATCACGGCGAGGACCGACCGCTTCCCCTTCGGGTGGCGGAGGAACGCGATCCGGCGGCCGTCGGGAGACCAGGCGGGACAGCTCTTCCGGTCGGGTCGTTCGTCAGTCGCACGGGCGTCCCGGCGCTCACGAGCTTGACGTAGAGGTCGTAGGAGCCCGGGGGATCGCCGTTCCAGAGAAACGCGACCTGGTTTCCGTCAGGCGAGAGGGCGGGCCAGAGGGATCCGCCCGCCGAAGCTCGTCAGGGGGACCGGCTTCGAGGGCTGGGCTTCGATCGGGTCGGAGCGGCGGGCGAGCCAGATCCCCACGGACGCAACGACGAGGACAGCCGCGACGCCGAAAGCGGTCCGCCGTAGCGGTCCCCGCCGCACGGACGCGGAGGACGCAGCGGAGTCCGATTCCTCCTGGATCTCCTCGAGGGCGACCCTCAGGTCGGCCATCGACTGGAGCGCTTCGCCGGATCCTTGCGGAGGCAGCGGTGGATGACGCGGAGTCCAGCTCGGGCGGGACGTTGCCGGAGATCTCGCATGCCGGCTTCGGGTCGTCGCGCAGGACGGCGGCGATCGTGGCGGAGGGCGACTCGCGGGCGAAGGCCTTCGTCCCGGTCACCATCTCGTAGAGGACGGCGCCGAAGGAAAAGACGTCCGAGCGCGAAAGTCGACCTCGTGCCCCTCGGCCTGCTCCGGCGACATGTAGGCGCAGGTGCCGAGGACGGCCCCATCCTTCGTCAGAATCTCCTGCGTCTCCTCCCCTCCGTCACGGGCGCGGGGTCGACGAACCGGGCGAGGCCAGTCGAGGATCTTGACGAGGCCCGCGTCGGTGACCATGACGTTGGCGGGCTTGAGGTCGCGGTGGATGACGCCGGCGGCGTGGGTCGCCGCGAGGGCGTCGGCGATCGGGACGGCGTAACGGAGAGCCTCGCGCGGCGGAGGCCCTGCTTCGGAATGAGCTGCGCGAGAGTCTTCCCGGGAGGTACTCGGTGACGATGAAGTCGACGCCGTCCTCGCACCGATTTCGTGGACGGTCGGGACGTTCGGGTGGTCGAGGGCGGAGGCGGCCCGCGCCTCCTTGATGAAGCGGGCACGGCGCTCGGGATCGGACGCCTTCCCGGGCGCGAGGACCTTCACCGCGACGAAGCGGCCGAGGCGGATGTCGCGCGCCTTGTAGACGACGCCCATGCCACCTTCGCCGAGCTGCTCCACGAGCTCGTAGTGAGACAGTTTTTCCATGACGGACCGTGGCGATTCCGGGCCGCGGCCGCTACCGGAAGCTCTCGACATACATCAGCTCCGTCGCGTCCAGGTCGTAGCTCGTGAACAGAACGCAACTGTCGTCCGGGCAGGCCGCCAGCCCGAAGTGGGACCTCTTCCCGAGCGTGAGGAGCAGCGTGTCGCTCCCGTCGTCGAAACCGGCGGAGCCGGAGCTGGGCCCTGGCAGCGCGGAGGTTGTGTAGTAGAGACCGGTGCCGGTCACGTCGAATCCCCCAGTTCCGGGATCCCGGAAACGAGCTGGGTCTCCTCGCCTCCGCCGGACGGCATGCTCCAGACGGACCAGATTCCGGGGCCACCAGCTTCGCGAAGTAGAGGGTCCTTCCGTCGGCAGACTCGAGCGCCGCGAAGCCACCCCCTCGGGTGACGCGCACGGGGAGCGCCTTCGGGTCGGGCCTCATCTTCCAGACCTGGAAGTCGTCCTCCCGGTCCGAGGCGAAGTAGACCCATGCGCCGTCCGCGACCAGCTCGGGGCGGAGTCGTGCGCCGGGCTCGACGTGAGCCGCTCCGGCCGACGGCCGTTCGGCGTGGTCAGGAAGACGTCCATGTGGCCGTCGGGATTGGAGAGGAACGCGATCCGTTCGCCGTCCGGAGACCAGCGGGCTCCCGAGGTGATCCCGCGACGATCGAGGTCAGCTGGACCGGCTTCGTTCCGTCGGCTTCGGAGAGCCAGACCTGGGTCGTGCCCGAGCGGTCCGAGGTGAACGCGATCCGCGTGCCGTCCGCGGAGAATTGCGGTTCCAGATCCCCCCTCGTGGAGACGACGAGAGCAGACGGGTGCCCGGCCGTCCCCGGTCCAGCGGAGGCGCCAGATGTTCACGTCGGTGAGCGAGCGGGCGAATACGAGGCTCCCGGTCCGGGAGAACGTCGGGTAAACCCCGTCTTCCCCTCCGGGGAGATTCTGTGCCTTCTCGCCGGGGCCGGCGGAGGCCGGGATGATCTTCAGGGCGGGGCTCGCTTCCCACCCGTAGCCGCCGACGGAGAAGACGATCCGCTTCCCGTCCGGGGTCCACGCGGGCTGTGCGGAGCTCGTGTTGTCCGACGTCAACCGGACCGGATCGCCGGCCGGCTCGAGGTCCTTCGTGAGCGGCAGGACGTAGATCTCGCTGTTGGGCAGGCTCAGGGCGCGGGCGAACGCGAGGCTCCGGCCGTCCGGCGAAAGGCTCGGCGAGAGGTCCCCGACTCCCGGGAACTCGGCGGGTGGCCGGGTGAGTTGCCTCGTCTCGCCGGTGGCCAGCGAAATGCCGAACAGGGCGAAGGGGCGTTCGGCCGACCCGCGCCGGGAGACGACGAGCGTCTGCCCGTCCGGCGACCACGAGATTCCCCAGAAGGAGGACGCCTCGGCGACGATCCTCTCGTTTCCGCCGAGCGCCGGCATCACGGCGAGAATCGTGCGTCCCGGCGCCAGTTTCCGGAGGAACGCGATCTGACGGCCGTCGGGCGACCACGCGGGGGACGACTCCGTACCCGGGTCGTTCGTCAGGCGTATCGGAACTCCAGGACCGACGAGCTTCACGTAGAGGTCGAAGGACTCCTGCGCCTCGCCGTTCCAGGCAAACGCGACCTGGTTCCCGTCGGGTGAGAGTGCGGGCCAGAGGATCCGCCCGGTGAAGCTCGTCAGCGGGACCGGCCGCCTCGACCCGGCGTCTTCCGTGGTGCGGCGGCGGGCGCGCCAGGTCCCCCCAGCGCAGCCGAGACCAGAGGACGCTGGCGGTGGCGCCGGTCGCGGCCCGCCTTGCCGCCTCGGCGGAGACCGGTCGCAGGCGGGCCCGGGTTCGACCCCTCCCGCAGCTCCTTCCAGAGCCACCTCGGGTCCGCCATCGACTGGAACCGTTTTGCCGGATCTTTGCGAAGGCAGCGATGGATGACCCTTTCCAGCTCCGGGAAACTGCGTCGGCGACCCTCGCGGCGGCTCCGGCTCGTCCCGGAGGACCGCGGCGAGCGTCGCCGAGGCGCTCTGCGCGGGCAAGGCCTTCCGGCCGGTCACCATTTCGTAGAGGACGGCGCCGAACGAGAAGACGTCCGAGCGCGGGTCGACGCCTCGCCCCTCGGCCTGCTCGGGGGACATGTACGCGCAGGTACCGAGGACGGTCCCTTTCCGCGTCAGGATCTACAACGTCTCCTCTCCTTCCACGAGTCGGGGGATCCACGAGTTTCGCGAGGCCGAAGTCGAGGATCTTGACGAGGCCCGAGTCGGTCACCATGACGTTTGCGGGCTTCAGGTCTCGGTGGATGACGCCGGCGGCGTGGGTCGCCGCGAGGGCGTCGGCGATCGGGACGGCGTACCGGAGGGCCTGGAGCGGCGGGAAACCTCTCAGCGGAAGAAGCCGGGCGAGCGTCTGCCCCGCGACGTACTCTGTGACGATGAAGTCGACGCCGTCCTCGCACCCGATCTCGTGGACGGTGAGGATGTTCGGGTGGTTGAGCGCCGAGGCGGCTTTCGCTTCCTGGACGAAGCGCTGGCGGCGCTCGGGGTCGGACGCTTTTCCGGGCGGGAGAACCTTCAGCGCGACGTAGCGGCCGAGACGGGTATCCCGCGCCTTGTAGACGACGCCCATGCCCCCCTCGCCGAGCTGCTCCACGAGCTCGTAGTGCGACAGCCTTTCCATGACGGACTGTGTGGATTCTAGGCCGCGGCGCGCTACCGGAAGCGCTCGACGTACATCAGCTCGGTCGCGTCGACGTCGAAGACGGTGTAGATGACGGCGCTGTCGTCGGACGCGGCCGCGAGACCGAAGCCGGATCGCTTGTCGAGCCTGAGGAGGAGCGCGTCGCTCCCGTCCGAGAAGCGGTGGAAGCGCAGCTCGCCGCCGGGGAGCTCGGAGTTGAGGTAGTAGATGCCCCGGGCCGTCACCTCGAAAAACCACGACTGGGCGATCCGGGGAATCAGAAGGGTCTCCTCGCCCCCGCCAGCCGGCATCTTCCAGACGGACCAGTGTCCGCTGCCGTGCCCGCTGCCCATCTGCCTGGCGAAGTAGAGCGTCCGGCCGTCGGCCGACTCGCGTGCCGCGTGGCCCCCGCCGCGGGTCACGCGCGCCGCTACGGCGTCGGGCTCGGGCTTCATCTTCCAGACCTGGAATCCGTCCTCCCGGTTCGAGCTGAAGTAGACCCACGCGCCGTCGCGCGACCAGCTCGGCGACGTGTTGTGCGAGGGGCTCCGCGTGAGTCGCAGGGGCTCCCGGCCGTTCGGCGTCGTCAGGAAGACGTCCCTGTTCCCGTCGGGATTCGAGGTGAAGACGAGGCGGCTGCCGTCGGGAGACCACCGGCCTCCCGCGGTATTCGTCGCGACGATCGACGTGAGCTGGACGGGGCGGGAGCCGTCGGCGCTCGCGAGCCAGAGCTGCATCGAACCCCCGCGGTCGGAGGTGAATGCGAGCCTCAGGCCGTCCGCCGAGAGGGCGGGCGCCCCGTCCATCCGCGTCGAGGAGAGGAGCGGCTCGGGACGTCCGGGCCGTCCTTCCCGGAGCGGCAGGCGCCACAGGTTGAGGTCGTTGATCGGGCGGGCGAAGACGAGACTCCCGTTGCGGGAGAGGGACGGAAACTCCCCGCCCTCCCCTCCGAGAACGCGCCGCGCCTTCTGCTCCCCGGAGGGGGAGGCGGGGATCACCATCAGGCTCGGATTCGAGCTCCACCCGAAGCCGCCCTCCGTGTAGACGATCCGCTTGCCGTCCGGCGTCCAGGCGGGCTGCGACGAGGCGGACCGGGCCGGCGTCAGCGGGACGGGCTCGCCCTCCGGCTCGACCTCCTCCGTGACGCCCAGCACGTGGAGCGAGCTCGAGACGACGGCCCGGGCGCGAGCGAACGCGAGAGTCCGGCCGTCCGGCGAGAGGGCCGGCGAGAAGTCCCCCAGCCCGAGGAGATCTGCGGGCGGCCGGGCCAGCGGCTTCACCTCTCCCGTGGCGATCGAGACCCTGCAGAGGACCGACACCCGGTCCCCCGTGGCCCGTCGCGACACGACGAGCGCCCGCCCGTCGGCCGACCACGTGATTCCCTGGTGGAACACGGGAGCCTCGGCAACGATCCTCTCGGGCCCGCCGAGCGCGGGGATCACCGCGAGGATCCACTCTCCCGACGGCAGCTGCCTGAGGAACGCGATCTGCCGGCCGTCGGGCGACCAGGCGGGGGAGGACTCGGTGCCCGGATCGGTCGTCAGGCGGACCGGGGCCCCGGGGCCGACGAGCTTGACGTAGAGGTCGAAGGAGGCCTGCGTCTCTCCGTTCCAGGCGAAGGCGACCTGGTTGCCGTCGGGCGAGAGGGCGGGCCAGAGGATCCGCCCGCCGAAGCTCGTCAGCGGGACCGGCGGGGTCGGCTCGACGGCCTCGGGCGCAGGGCGCCGGGCGAGCCAGCCCCCCGCGACGGCCGCGACGAGAACGACGGCGGCGGCGATGCCGATGACGGCATGCCGTCGCGGCGGTGCCGCCCGGGCCCGGGCCGGCGCACTCGTCTCCGACTCTTCCCTCAGCTCCTCGAGCGCGACCTTGAGGTCCGCCATCGACTGGAATCGCTTCGCCGGCTCCTTGCGCAGGCAGCGGTGGATCACGCGCTCCAGCTCGGGCGGGAGGTCGGGGGAGACCATTCCGGCGGGCTCGGGCTCGTCGCGCAGGACGGCGGCGATCGTGGCGGACGCGGAATCGCGCGCGAAGGCCTTGCGGCCGGTCACCATCTCGTAGAGAACGGCCCCGAGAGAGAAGATGTCCGATCGGGCGTCGACCTCGCGCCCCTCGGCCTGCTCGGGCGACATGTACGCGCAGGTGCCGAAGACGGTCCCTTCGCGCGTCAGGACCGCCTCCGTCTCGTCTCCTTCCGCCATCGGGCCGGGGTCGATGAACCGGGCGAGGCCGAAGTCGAGGATCTTCACGAGGCCGGCGTCGGTCACCATGACGTTCGCGGGCTTCAGGTCCCGGTGGATCACTCCGGCGGCGTGCGTCGCGGCGAGGGCGTCGGCGATCGGTACGGCCCACCGGAGCGCCTCGCGCGCCGGCAGACCCCGGGGCGGGATGAGCTCGGCGAGCGTCTTCCCGGGGACGTACTCGGTGACGATGAAGTCGACACCGTCCTCGCTCCCGATCTCGTGGACGGTGAGGACGTTCGGGTGCGCGAGGGCCGAGGCGGCCCGCGCCTCCCTCGCGAAACGCAGGCGCCGGTCCGGATCGGAGGCCTTCCCGGCGGCGAGGACTTTCACGGCGACGAAACGTCCGAGGCGGGTGTCGCGCGCCTTGTAGACGACGCCCATGCCCCCTTCGCCGAGCTGCTCGACGAGCTCGTAGTGCAACAGCCTGTTCATATCGGGTCCGGTTCCATTCTAGGGTGCCGGCGCGCGGCGTACGATTCCCCGGAATGGACCCGGGTACGACGGACCACAGGGCGGGCTCAGAAGCACCGCTCGAGCACGCGCTCCGTGATCGCCACGGAGGAGGGGTGGTCGTCCCTCAGGCCGAGCGTGTGGAGCACCTCGTGGAGGACGATGGCGGTCAGCAGCCGCGGCTGGTTCTGGATCCGCAGCAGGTCCTCGCGGCAGAGATAGACGACGGTGCTCGCCGGCATCGTGAACGCGAAGACCCGCCTTCCCGCAAACGGGCGGAGGCGCGACGCGCCCCGGAACCAGAGCGATTCCACGTGTTCCGAGGCGGTCCGCCCCGTCGCCGCGAGGCTCTCGGCGAGCGTGAGGCCGGTCTGGCTGTCCTGGAAGTCCGAGAGGACGATGGCGCAGGGCGGCGCGTCGAGGCGGCGGGCGGCGTCGGCGACGGCCTCTGCCACGCGCGGTCCAAAGGACGGGTCGACTCTCACGGCGGCGCCGGGCTCGAGGGCGGCGGCTTCGCGCGAGGACGATGCGACGAGGAGGGCGGCGGCGAGCGTCGCGAGGAGAGCGGACGGGCAGCGGTGAAGCATGGGAGCCTCCTCTCGAACCGTTTGGAGATCGGGATCTGTCTGACCCTCAATCTCGGCCCGGTGCGCTGCCATGTCCCAGCGGACTTCTGACGTTCCTCTGAAGGCGGGGCCGACGCTGCGCTTCGGCGACGTCACGTTCGACCCGGGGCGCCGCCTCGTCCTGCGCGGCCCGAGCCCGGTCCACCTGGAGCCCCGCGCCTACCGCCTCCTCGAGCTCCTCCTCTCCTGCCGGCCGAAGGCGCTCTCGAAGGCCGAGATCCTCGAGGCCGTCTGGCCCGACGCGTTCGTGACGGAAGGGAGCCTCAGCGCCCTCGTGAAGGACCTCAGGAAGGCGCTCGGCGAGGACGCGCGCTCACCGACGTACGTCCGGACGGTCTTCGGCTACGGCTACGCCTTCGAGGGGACCGTGCACGAGGTCGCGCCGACGTCGCCGTCGTCGGAGCGGCACGTCCTCGTCTGGGGCGGGAACGAGATCCGTCTCGCCGAAGGGCCGAACCTGGTCGGGCGGGAGCCTCCGGCCGCGATCGTGATCGCCCACCCGTCGGTCTCGCGCGAGCACGCGAGGATCGAGGTCGCCGGGGAACGCGCCCTTCTCGAGGACCTCGGGAGCAAGAACGGGACGTGGCGCGGCGAGACGCGGATCTGCGGAAAGATCTCCCTCGCGGACGGAGACGAGCTGAGGATCGGCGCCGTCCGCCTGACCTACCGGGGCCCGGCGTCCTGCCGTCCGGGCGAAACGGCCACGTACGGCTGAGGCGGGCGCCGCTCCTGCGGCCGTCAGTCCTCGTCGCGCGCGATGTCCACCGGCTGGTCCGCCGCCCAGCCGATCGCAGCCGGAATCGACGCCGGGTCGAGGCCCCTCCAGTAGACGGTCCAGCCCGGAATTCGCATCAGCCCGTCGCAGAGCTTGGCGTACCACTCGCTGATCGGGTTCGTCCGGCGCGCGCGCCAGAAGACGACGGGCGTCTCGACCACGAGCGCCTCCCAGAGGTCGCGCGCGATCCCCTCTCCCTGGGCCTCGGCCGAGACCGCGAACTTCGTCAGGTAGGCGCCCAGGGGCGCCTCCGAGAGGATCGCGCAGCCGCGGTAGCGCTCCTCGAGGTAGACGCGGTCGGGCGTCCGCGCGAAGAAGGCGTCGGACGGGGCACGTCCGAAGCTCGAGGCGAGAGCTCGCGGAGGCGCGGCACGTCGACCCCCTCCCATCCGTCGTGCCGTGCGATGCGTGCGCCGCGGCGGAGGAGGGTGCCGGCGCCCTTCACCGTGAAGAGCTCGCGGAGGACGTTGAGGGGGGAGGTGACGGCGACCGTGAAGGAGGGCGGCGCGGCCTCCTCGCAGAGGCGCCGCGCGCCGTCGAGGATGAGCGCCTCCTTCCGCGAAAGCTCGCCGCTCGCGAGAAGGCCGGGAACGTCGGTCGTGAGGTTCACGATCGGGACGAGGACGCCCCCCTGGCGGAGGCCGCCGGGGCGGTGGAGGAAGAGGAGCTTGCGGGCCTCGAGCTCGCCCAGGAGCGCCCCGAGGCGGTCGAGCCGATCGCCGGCCTGATCGTCCCCGCTCGGCTCGAAGACGACGATCGGGACGGCGCCGCTGCGGGCGCAGGCGGTGACGCGGGCGGCGAGGCTGCGGCGTCTCGCGCGGAGAACCTCCACCCGGACCCCCTCGTCCTCGAGGTGCCGCCGAAGGGAGCGGGCGTGGAGCACCGCCTCGGCCGGCTGGAAGATTCCGAGGACGACGGTCGGGAAGAGGTCGAGAGCCGCGAGGAACTTGAGGTCCTGGACGACGGCGTCGGCGGCGTCGGCCATGACGTTGGCGTCGATGGCGATCGCCGCGAACTGCTCGCGGGGATGCGCGCGGAAGAGGTCGAGGTAGAGCCGCGCCTCGGTGGGCCGGCCGGTGCTTTCCAGGAACCGCAGGACGACGTCCTGGGGGGCGAGCTCCCCGGGTGAGGCGGGAGCGGGGGGATCGGCGCTCATGGGGGTGGAAGGATACGGACTTTCCCCGCCGCACGCAGTCAGGGCGGGGCCGCTGGGGACGTACCGCCTACGAACCCGCGAGCGCCTCCGACACGAGCGCCCGTGCCTCTTCCTGGAGAAGGCGCAGGTGGTCGGGGCCGCGGAAGCTCTCCGCGTAGATCTTGTAGACGTCTTCGGTCCCCGACGGGCGAGCGGCGAACCAGCCGTCGGCCGTCGTCACCTTCAGCCCGCCGATCGCGGCGCCGTTGCCGGGGGCCTTCGTCAGGACGGCGGTGATCGGGGCGCCCGCGAGCTCCTTCGCCTTCACGTCCTGGGGCGAGAGCTTCCCGAGCCGTGACTTCTGCGCCGGCGTGGCCGGGGCGTCGACCCGCTCGTAGACCGGCTCCCCGTAGCGGGCCGTCAGCTCGCGGTAGACGACGCCGGGGTCCTTTCCGAGGACGGCGGTGATCTCCGCCGCGAGGAGGCCGAGGATCATCCCGTCCTTGTCCGTCGTCCAGACCGTCCCGTCGCGGCGGAGGAACGAGGCGCCCGCGCTCTCCTCTCCGCCGAAGCCGAGGTCGCCGGAGAGGAGCCCGGGGACGAACCACTTGAAGCCGACCGGCACCTCGACGAGCGAGCGGCCGAGCCCCGCGGCGACGCGGTCGATGAGGCTCGAGCTGACGAGCGTCTTGCCGATGCCGGCGTCCCTCCGCCAGCCGTCGCGCGCCCCGAAGAGATAGTGGATGGCGACGGCGAGGTAGTGGTTGGGGTTCATGAGGCCCGCGGGGGTGACGACGCCGTGACGGTCGGCGTCCGTGTCGTTCCCGATGGCGACCTGGTAGCGGTCGCGGATGGCGATCATCGAGGCCATCGCCGACGGGGAGGAGCAGTCCATACGGATGCGGCCGTCCCAGTCGAGCGTCATGAATCCGAAGGCGGGATCGACGCGCGGGTTGACGACGGTGAGGTCGAGCCCCCAGCGCTCGGCGATCCGCTGCCAGAAGTCGACGGCGGCTCCGCCGAGCGGATCGACGCCGATGCGGACTCCGGCCGAGCGGATCGCCTCGAGGTCGAGGACGGAGGCGAGGTCGTCGACGTAGGCCGTGAGGTAGTCGTGCGCGGAGGTCGTGGCGGCCTTCCGGGCGCGGGCGAAGGGAATCCGCTTCACGCCCTCGAGCGAGGCCGCGAGGAGCGCGTTCGCGCGGTCCTCGATCGCCTTCGTCGCGTCGGTGTCGGCCGGCCCTCCGTGCGGCGGGTTGTACTTGAAGCCGCCGTCCTCGGGAGGGTTGTGAGAAGGCGAGATGACGATGCCGTCGGCGCGGGGGCCGTCGTGGTGGCGGTTCCAGGCGAGGATCGCGTGCGAGATCACCGGGGTCGGCGTGAACCGGTCCGCCGCGTCGACGCGCACCTCCACACCGTTCGCCGCGAGCACCTCGAGCGCCGTGCGGAACGCGGGCTCGGAGAGGGCGTGGGTGTCCTGCCCGAGGAAGAGCGGCCCCGTTGCCCCGTTCTCCTGCCGGACCTCGCAGATCGCCTGCGTCGTCGCGAGGATGTGTGCCTCGTTGAAGCTCGCCTTCAGCGACGAGCCCCGGTGCCCCGACGTCCCGAATGCGACGCGCTGCCCGCGCTCTCCCGGGTCCGGGCGCTCGGTGTAGTAGGCGGCAACCAGGCGGGGAACGTTGACGAGGTCAGCGGCCTCGGCGGGCCGGCCGGCGCGCGGGTGGCTCATGGGTCCCTCCGGCCGGACACCGTATTCGCCTCTCCGGGGGGAGTCAACGAGAGCGGTCTCTTTACCCGCTCATCGGAAGGCCTGCCACAGGGTGACGGCCCCCGAGGCGAAGAAGATCACCGACGCGCCGAGCTTGATCGCCCGCTCGGGCAGCCTCTTGCCCAGGACGCTCGCGACACCGATGGCGAGGCCGTCCGCCGCGACCATTCCGAGGGTGCTCCCGATCCACACGCCGATGAACGACGGGTACTGGGTCGCCACGCTGATGGTGGCGAGCATCGTCTTGTCTCCGAGCTCGGCGAGGAAGAACGCAATCGCCACGGTCAGGAACGGGCCGAAGCGAGCGGTCTTCTTCGTGTCCTCGTCGGAGATCTCGTCGCCCCGAAGCGTCCAGAGCCCGAAGGCGATGAAGGAGATTCCGGCGAGCAGCTTGATCCAGAAATCGGGGAGGATCGTGCCGGCGGCTTCTCCCAGGAAGACGGAGAGGAGGTGGACGAGCAGCGTCGCCACGAAAACGGCGGCGAGCACCACCTTCGCCGAGTAGCGCGTCGCGAACGCCATGGCGACGAGCTGGGTCTTGTCTCCCAGCTCGGCCACGAACACGATGAAGAGCGAAACCCAGAAAGCGGTCACGCCGGACTCCCCTCGATCCATTGCGCCTGGCCGAGGTGTCCGACGCCGGGTTGCGACGTGACCTCGGCCGGGCTTCTGCCCGTTCCGAAGGTCTCGTTCGCCCCGATCGGGGTGGGGGACCGGGTCCGCGAGGACCGGTGTGTCGATCTCCCCTCGGCCGCCACGGGCGGCCGGAACTACTCCCCTTACCGGTCGGCGAGTCTAGCACCGCGAGGGCGAGCGGCGGTCCGTCGGCGCGAGGAGGTCGTACTCTGATGCCGCTTCGACACTCCTCGTAGCGCCTTTCGGGAGACGCCATGACCGACCGCAACTTCGACGTGACCGACATCCCGGGCGGCGTCCCGGTGAAGAGCTGGACGAGGGGCGTCCCGTTCGAGCCCGAGGCGCGTAAGCAGCTCGCGAACATCGCCCGCCTCCCGTTCATCCACAAGTGGGTGGCGGCGATGCCCGACGTCCACCTCGGGATCGGGGCGACGGTCGGAAGCGTCGTCCCGACGTTCGGCGCGATCATCCCGGCCGCGGTCGGGGTCGACATCGGCTGCGGGATGATGGCGCTGAAGACCGACCTCTCGGCGCGCGACCTCCCGGACGACCTCCACGCGGTGAGGACCGCGATCGAGAGCGCCGTGCCGCACGGCCGGACCGACAGCGGCGGCCGGAACGACCGGGGCGCCTGGTCCGACCCGCCCGAAGCCGTCCTCGAGGCGTGGGCGCCTCTCGAGCCGCGCCTCGCGGCACTCGTGGAGAAGCACCCGGCGCTGCGCAAGGCGAACCACCTCGCGCACCTGGCGACGCTCGGGACGGGGAACCACTTCATCGAGGTCTGCCTCGACGAGGAAGGCTCCGTCTGGCTCATGCTCCACAGCGGCTCGCGGGGCATCGGGAACAAGATCGGCACCTACTTCATCGCGCTCGCCAGGGAGGACATGCGCCGGCACTTCATCAACCTGCCGGACGCCGACCTCGCCTACCTGCCCGAAGGGACGAAGCACTTCGACGACTACGTCCAGGGCGTCGGCTGGGCCCAGGAGTACGCCCTGACGAACCGGCGGCTGATGATGGCGAACGTCGTCGCCGCGCTCCGCACGCTGCCGGGCCTCCCGCCGTTCACGGCGGGGATCGTCGCCGTCAACTGCCACCACAACTACGTCGAGAGGGAGCACCACTACGGCCGGGACGTCTTCGTCACGCGGAAAGGGGCGGTGCGGGCGCGGAAGGGAGACCTCGGCGTGATCCCCGGCAGCATGGGGACCCGCTCGTACATCGTGCGCGGCCGCGGAAACCCCGAGAGCTTCGACTCGTGCAGCCACGGCGCGGGGCGGTCGATGTCCCGCGGAGAGGCGCGACGCCGGTTCACCGTGGCCGACCACGTCAAGGCGACGGAAGGGATCGAGTGCCGCAAGGACGAGGGCGTCATCGACGAGACGCCGGCGGCCTACAAGTCGATCGACGCGGTGATGGAGGCGCAGAGGGACCTCGTGGAGGTGCTCCACACGCTCCGCCAGGTCGTCTGCGTGAAGGGATGACGTCGCTCGTGAGGATCGACGGCGCGGTGGGCGAAGGGGGCGGCCAGGTCCTCCGGACCGCCCTCGCGGCTCGACGCGTCGGCCGGCAGGCCGCGAGGTCAGGCGTGGCTCTCTTCCTCTTCGAACCGCGAGATCGAGCTCAGGAAGCCGGCCGCGGCGTTCAGGCTGTCGCCTGCAAGGTCCCGCATCAGGCCCTGGACGAAAGGAGAGCGCTCCATCCGGGAGGCGTAGCGCCTCGCGGTCCATACCGCCAGCAGGATCACCAGAACACCGAAGAGGAGGTTGGCGATCAGAAAGGCAGCGCCGCAGGTCTCGTAGGCATCGACGCCGAAGACGCCCTTCAGCGCCACGATCAGGAGAGGGGTCCAGAGGAGCGGGGAGCACAGCAGCGTCCACTTCGTGGCGCGAATCCGCTCGACGCGGAGCGATTCCAGCCGCTTCTGAATCCCGACGATCGGCGCGTCGTAGTCCAGCGTTCCGATCGCCACCAGCTGGCGAATGGAAGCGACGATGAGTGCGATCACGCTCAGATGGAGGCCTGCAGCCGGAATCACGAAGCGGGCCTCGGAGATGTGGCTCGCCAGGAACGAGCCCGTGAGCAGGACGGCTGCGACACTCAGCGCGAGTTCGAGCCAGAGCAGGCGAGACAGCGCCTTGGTGGCCGTGTCGGCTTTCGCGAGAACGGAGTCGTTCAGCAGGCGCGCGTTCAGGCGGAGGCGGACGTCCAGCTTCCTGTCCTGGTCTTCCCATTGGCGCTTCAGATCGTCGAGTTCCATGCTCCGTCCTTCCGTTCAGGCTGTCTTCGTCAGGTCGCGCCGGAGCTTCTGCTTGATCCGGCTGATCTTCGTGCCGACGTTGGTTTCCGATATCCCGAGAATCTCGGCGATCGTGTCGTAGCGGTTTCCGTCGAGGTAGAGGAGGACGAGCGCCCGGTCGAGCGCTTCGAGCTGCCCGATGAGGTGCTGCAAGAGCCGGAGGTCGTCGTCCGAACCGGTGGATCCGGCGGCTTCCGCCGGGATCTCCAGGAGGGTGTCCTCGGCCGGCACGTGGAAGCGTGACCGCCGGGCCTCACTCCGATAGAAGGAGATGGCCACGTTCAGGGCGATCCGGTACATCCACGTGGAGAACCGGTAGCGCTCGTCGTAGCGGTCGAACGAGCGCCAGAGCTGAGCGACCATCTCCTGGACCAGGTCCTGCCGGTCTGCCGTGCTCTGGCAGTACGAGCTCGCGACCTTGAAGAGGATCTTCCTGTGCTCGTCGAGCAGGATCAGGAATCTGTCCTGCCGCGCCGGGTTCGTCATTCGGTGTCCCTTCACTCGGTCGCGGCGCTGTCGATGCCGCCTTCATCCCATGATTCGCTCCAGGTCCCGGAAAATCACAACCCGGCGCCGGTCATCTGGACGAAGCCCCCGAGGGACGAGACACTAGCGCGATGCTCGACTCCCTCAAGCGGTTCTTCCAGGAACGCATGGCCGCCCGCCCCGCCCAAGCCGCGGGCGACCCGGGCCAGCGCCTCCGCCTCACGGCCGCGACGCTCCTCGTCGAGGTGATGCGCGCCGACCCCGAGGTCAGGGACGAGGAGCGGACGGTCGTCCGCACCGCGCTCCAGGGGACGTTCGGCCTCTCGCTCACCGATACCGAGGAGCTGGTCCGGCTCGCCGAGGCCGAGGCGGACGCCGCGACCTCGCTCTACGAGTTCACGAGCCTCGTCGACAAGGGGTTCTCGCTCGAGGAAAAGAAGCGCATCGTCGAGCTGATGTGGCTCGTCGCCTACGCCGACGCCGAGAAGCACCCCCTCGAAGAGCACCTCATCCGCCGCGTCGCCGGCCTCCTCAACGTTCCCCACCCCGACTTCATCGACGCAAAGTCCCGGGCGCGGGGAAAGAGCGGGGGGTAGCGGCGCCCGCCACGCACGGCGCGCGGCCCGAAGCCTACGCGGATGGGGCCGCCTTATCCCACTGCTTCACCCTGCTGGCCAGCAGCTCCCGTTCCCGCAGGTTCTTCGTCATCGCGATGGCGCGTCGGATCTCTTCACGTGCCTCGGAGAGCCTGCCCAGCTTCATCAGCAGGTCTCCGCGGACGCTGGGAAAGAGATGGTAGCCGGCGAGGGCGGAGTCGGCGAGGGTGGCAGCTGCGTCGAGTGCGTCGAGTCCTGCGGCCGGGCCCTGGGCCATGCCGACGGCGACCGCGCGATTGAGCGCCACGATTGGAGACGGGTTGATCTGCAGCAGGGCGTCGTAGAGAAGGACGATGCGATTCCAGTCCGTCTCTTCGGCGGTGCGGGCGCGCATGTGACATGCGGCAATGGCCGCCTGCAACGCGTAGGGTTTCGCGCCACCGCCGAGTCCATGCGCTTGCTGGAGCGCGGTCATTCCCCGCTGGATCTGGGCGTGATCCCACAGGGAGCGGTCCTGATCCGGGAGTAAGACGGCCTCGCCGTTCCTGCCCCGGCGTGCTGCGTTGCGCGAGGCCTGCAACTCCATCAATGCCACGAGCGCTTGGACTTCCGATTCGCCGGGGAGAAGCGGACCGAGCATGCGCCCCAGGCGCAGCGCCTCTTCGGAGAGAGCCGTCCGCATCCATTCGTCGCCCGAGGTGGCGGTGTAGCCCTCGTTGAAGATCAGGTAGACCACCATGAGGACGGACTCGACCCTGCGACGCAGCTCGTCCCCGGTCGGCGTCTCGAAGGGAACGTGGGCCTCCGAGAGGGTCTTCTTGGCGCGGGAGATCCGCTGGCCCAGCGTCTTCTCCGGCACGAGGAACGCACGCGCGATCTCCGCCGTGGTGAGGCCGCCGATCAGGCGCAACGTGAGCGCGATCCGTCCTTCCACCGCGAGCACGGGGTGGCACGCGGTGAAGACGAGCCGCAACACGTCGTCGTCGATCACCTGATCCAGCGCGTGCTCCAAAGCGTCTCCAAGCCGCTGCTCCTGCCACTCCAGCTCGCGGGCGATCTCGCCATGCTTTTGTACGAGCATGCGGCCGCGCCGCAGCGTATCGATCGCGCGCCGCTTCGCCGCCGTCATCAGCCATGCCCCGGGTTTGTCGGGGATGCCTTCCTCGGGCCAGACCTCGAGGGCCGTCACGAGAGCATCCTGTGCCAGCTCCTCGGCGATGCCGACATCGCGGGTGACGCGAGCGATCGCGGCGATGAGGCGTGTGGACTCGATCTTCCACACCGCCTCGATCGACTTTTCGACGTCGCTCAGGAGCCTGCCTCCGTCGTCAGTCGGGCGACGGATTGAAGAAGATTTCCCGCACCTCGACCTGCCCCCGGGTGGCGGCGACGCCCTTGCGTGCCCAGGCCACCGCCTCGTCCATGTCGGCGCATTCCAGTATCCAGAAGCCGCCGATGTGTTCCTTGGCCTCGAGGTACGGCCCGTCGGTGACGAGGACGCCGCCATCGGCCTGGGGTCGCAGCGACTTCGCGGAGCCGAGGCCGCAGGCGAACTTCCTGACGCCGGCGGCAATCATCTCCTTGTTGAGGGCGTGGATCTCGCGGCCCACCGCTTCGTCCATCTGGGACGGGTCGAAATCGTCGGGGAGGTAACCGGCAACCAGGAACTGCGGCATAGTCTTCTCCTGTCCTTCAGGCGGGGCTCTCTGCCTGGCCTTCACTACAACGACGAACGGCGAGACCGGAATTCTACAAACCGTCAGGAAAGTGTCGTTCGTCAGTCCGACCCGACCGTGGCCGACCGAGGCTCGCATCCTTGTGATGCCGCCTGGCCGCCTTCGAGCCCGCAGAGGAGGTCCACCCGGGGGCCTTCGACCGGCATCTCCGGGTCGAGGCGTTCGTTCCGCCCGGGCGCCTCGGGCGGAAGGCCTCGGGTCGAGACGAGGTCCGCATGATCGACCTATGCCGAACCTGACCCGAGCCCGGAAACGAAGAACCCGGCGTTTCCGCCGGGTTCCCGTAACCGCTTGCTTCTGCGGATCTTATGTATGGTTGCGGGGGCAGGATTTGAACTTGCGACCTTTGGGTTATGAGCACCTGCACCAAGACGAATGAAGTGGCGCTCGAAGCGATTCGAGAATTTCGGCTCCGAAGCGGGGCCGCCTCCGCGCCTCTTTCGCCGGCGCACGTCGCGTACTTGACCCGGTATGATAGGCATCATATTCTGATCGGCGAGATGCGACGGTCCGCCCCCAGCCGCAAGGAAGCGACGCACGAGCGCATCGTCGAGGCCGCCGCGCGCGCGATCCGGCGCAGCGGCTACGACGGTACCGGCATCGCCGACGTCATGAAAGACGCCGGCCTCACGCACGGGGGCTTCTACGCCCACTTTTCCTCGCGCGAGGCGATGCTCGCCGAGGCTGCGGATCGCGCCGGCGCCGAAGCCGTCGCCGCGTCGGCGCGCATCGCGGCCGCCGCCTCGCCGCCGCAGGCGCTCCAGGTCCTGCTCGAAGCGTACCTGTCCAAGGCGCATGTCCAGAACGCTGAGACGGGCTGCCCGGTCGTCGCCCTCGGCTCGGAGATGCCGCGCCAGGCCCCCGAGGTGCGCCGCGCCTCCACGCGGCGCATCAAGGAGATGATCGACCTCGTCGCGCGCCAATCGCCCGACTGGGGCCAGCCGGGCGCGCACGAGCGTGCCCTCGCCACCGTCGCCACGATGGTGGGCGCACTGCTCCTGGCACGCGCTGTCGACGACCCGAAGCTCTCCGACGCGCTGCGGAGGGCGGCGCTCGAACACCTCGCCCCGACCGGCGCCTGATCCCGCGTTCACACATGAAGAGGGTTTCGCTTGAATCGAAATATGATTCTCATCATATCTTCGGAATCACGACAGCCGCCAACGTGCGGTCGGCGCGGGAGGAATTCGATCAACCCGGGAGCTGCACGGAAAGGAACGACGAGATGAATGCCAGGAGCAAGACAGCGATCGTGACCGGCGCCTCGTCAGGCATCGGCCAGGCCACGGCCGAGCGGCTGACGAAGGCGGGCTACAGGGTCTACGGCACCAGCAGGCGGGGAGCGACGGCGGGACAGCAACGGTTCGAGATGCTGCCCCTCGACGTGACCAGCGATGAATCGGTCGAATCTGCCGTCAGCGACGTGATCCGGTCTTCCGGACGCATCGACGTACTCGTGAACAACGCCGGCGTCAGTGTCGTCCCCGCGGGAGCGGAAGAGAGCTCCATCGAACAGGCCCGCTCGATTTTCGATACGAACTTCTTCGGGATCGTACGGATGACGCGCGCGGTGGTGCCACACATGCGGCGCCAGGGGAGCGGCCGCATCCTCAACATCGGCTCCGTCCTCGGCTTCCTGCCCGCGCCGTACATGGCGCTCTACGCCGCAACCAAGCACGCCGTCGAAGGCTATTCGGAATCGCTGGACCACGAGCTACGGACGCGGGGCATTCGGGTCTCGGTTATCGAGCCTGCGTACACCAAGACGGCCCTCGACGCGAACGCGCTGGAACCCGACTCGAAGCTCGAGGAATATCGCGAGGTGGGCGCGGCTCTGAGCCATCGGATCAGCGCGATCATGGCGACGTCGGACGAGCCGGGCGTCGTGGCCGACGTCGTGCTTCGAGCTGCTCTCGCCGTACGCCCGAAGCTCCGATACACCGCCGGCAGCTTCGCGAACCGGCTGCGATGGCTCCGCAGGTTCGCGCCCGCGGGCCTGATGGACGCCGGGATTCGAAGGAACCTGCGCCTCGACACACCCGCAGTGACTTCGTTGCGCGACTCCCCGGTCCCGGAAAGTCCGCGAGCGGAGCGCGGATGAGAGCGCTCGCCATTCGCCGTTACAGGGCACCGATGGAGATGATGGACCTGCCTCGACCCGAGCCGGGACCGGGCGATCTCCTCGTGCGGGTACGCGCCGCCGGCGTCAACCCGCTCGACTACAAGATCCGCGACGGCGTCGTGAAGGTGCTGACCCCCTACGCGTTTCCGCTGATCCTCGGCACCGATCTCGCCGGCGACGTGGAAGCGATCGGCCCGGGCGTGACGAGATTCAAGTTGGGCGACGCCATCTATGCGCGCCTCGACAAGGAGCGGATCGGCGCCATCGCCGAGTACGCTCTCGTGCGCGAAGGCGCCGCGGCGAAGAAGCCCGCGCGCCTGGACTACGTGCTGGCGGCATCGCTTCCGCTCGTGGGGCTCACCGCCTGGCAGGCCCTGGTCGAACTCGCACGGTTGCAGGCGGGACAGAAGATCCTCATCCACGCCGGCTCGGGCGGCGTCGGCACGTTCGCCATCCAGCTGGCCAGACACCTGGGTGCAGAGATCGCGACCACGGCCGGCGCCCGGAACCACGCGTTGGTGAGGGCGCTCGGCGCGGACCTGGCGATTGACTACAGGACGACCCGCTTCGAAGACGTGGTCAGGGACCAGGACGTGGTCCTCGACTCCCAGGGGGGCGACACGCTCCTCCGCTCGTTCGAGGCGGTCAAGCCGGGCGGCGTCGTCGTGACGATAGGCGGCCGGCCCGACGGGAAGTTCGCACGCGCATGGGGCCTCGGCCTGCCGCTCGTCTGGATCCTCGGGTTCCTGAATCGTAAGGTCGACCGCCTGGCCAGGGAAAAGGGCGTGAGCTTCGAGTACCTGTTCATGCGAGCGAGCGGCGAGCAGCTGGACAAGATAGCCGCGCTGGTGGACCAGGGTGTCATTCAGCCGGTCCTGGACAGGACCTTTCCGCTGGAAGCCGCGGCCGAGGCCATCTCCTACGTGGAGTCCGGCCACGCCGTGGGAAAGGTGGTCATTCGCGTCGGCGAGTAGCTATCCCGAAGCTATCCCGCGCCAGAAAACGAAGAACCCGGCGCTTCCGCCGGGCTCCCGTAACCGCTTGATTCTCGCGGACTTATGTATGGTTGCGGGAGCAAGATTTGAACTTGCGACCTTTGGGTTATGAGCATTCCCGTCAGGATGGGTGCAAAGCGATCGAGGCCTTTCGCAAGGCCCGAGTCCCCGAAGCTGAATCCGCCTCAGCCAGGAAGACCGTGGTGCTTCCGAACGTTCAGCGCCTTCCACGCCAACGCCGGGTGTGCCGCGATGATGGCGCGCAGCCGCTCGTCGTCTGTGAGGAGCGCTGGGACGATCTCCCCTCGGTCGTTGACTCCATCGAGGAAGGATCGTTCGTTCTCCCGGAGCGGGAGCACGACTCCGAGGAGTCGTTGGCAGTCCGCCACGAGAGATGTGGTCCATGCCGCCACGTCAGTCTTGGCGGGTACGAGGTCGCTCCGAAGCATCGGGAGGAGCCGCTCCGTCACGTCCGCCGATGACGTCGTGACCGCCTCGGCGCCGACGGTGCGCCAGTCGACACGATTCACAGCGCCGTAAACGACGAACGCGAGGCGGAGCTTCCCCGCATCGAGCGTTCCGGAGCGCAGGATCTCGCGCGCGTCGAAGAGGTCGCGGCTCGCGCCGCGTGCGAGGAGCGCGGCGAGCTTTCCCGCGGCGAGTTCGTGCGCGTCGAGTATCGGGAACTTGCCGCGCGTCGGGATTCCGGGGAGCGCGGAGGATGACCGGATCTCCGTGGGCCAGAGCGGGGTACGGAGCATGTAGTTCACGTCGAGCTCGAGCGTCCCTGTCCCGCCCGCTCCGGCAACGAAAGAGAGCCGCCACTTCCCGCCAGCGTGGTCGGTCGGGACGCGTTTCACTGTGAGGCCGCTTCGTTCGCACGCAGCGTGGAGCCCTCGCTCGACGTCCGGACGCTCGGTCTCCATCGTTGCCCGATCGACGGCCCCGACGTAGTTCAAGTCGATGTCGATCGAGAGGCGGGGGACGCCGAGGGCGAAGAGATTGAGGGCGGTGCCACCTTTGAGGGCGACGCGTGGTCCGGTGTACGGGTGCGCGCGAATCGCGTCGAGGAGGCCGAGGAGGAGCAGCACCTTCTCGAGCGTCTCGGCCCGGAACCCCGTCGCTCCGGCGAGCCGTTGGAGGTCTGCGAGGGACATCGTCATGGCACCTCCGCCCAGCGGCGCTCGAGGACGACCTTCGGCACGACGAGGTTCCAGGACGCGACGAGATGCCCAGGGCTTCGTCGCGCATCGAAGTACGTCGGCTGCTTTGGCCGACGTGCTCGCAGCGGCGCGAGGTGCCGCTCCTCGACCTGGAGCGTGTCGCCGTGCTGCTCGAGAAAGAACCCGACGCGGACCGCACTGATGGCGGTGTCGCGGGCGAGGGCCTCTGCGACGACCGAGTCGAGGTCGAAGAACTCGACCATCTCGAGCGACCTCCAGACCTCTTCCCATCCCCCGCCGACATCCGGCGCGTCGACGAGATCGACGAGCGTTCGCTCGAAGGTTGTGACGCGGACTGTCCCTCCGGCGTGCAGCTCCTCGACGACGCCCGCGCTCGGGACCGAGGCGCGAGCACGCGGACGGACCGGAACGAAGGTGCTCCCGCGGAACGTGAACGCGGTGACCTTCGCCCTCGTCGCGACGTGGAACCGGTTCCAGATGGAGTACGTCCGGCCCCGATACTGAAGCGCGGCGTGAAGTGCGACGGCGGCATCGGGTGCCAGCCGGGTCGCGACGAGGTACGGGTCCGGCGCGAATGACTCGGCGTCCGCCCCGCGTGGCACGACCGCGTAGAGGCCCCGGCGCACGCGCACCAGGCGTCCCTCGCGAAGGTAGTACGTGAGGAGATTCGTCCCGGTCCGCATCGCGGCCTGGTCCCGAACCGTCCCGAACTCGGTTCGGGTGAAGACAGGGTGGGTGGCGAAAAAGTCGAGTGGCTTCACTTGCGTCTATGGAGCGAAAGGCACAAGAAATTTAGTCCTTTCGATCCGATGACGCAAGTGTTGGCCACTAATCCGGGTTCCGGCCGGGAGCGCCAGGCACAGAAACAACGAGGGGCGGCGACGCGATCTTGTGGCCCCGCAGGCGAATCCTGCCCTATCTCCGCTCGACCATCGGCAGCAGAGTGCCGTCCGAGGTCACGTTGTCGTTCACCACGCCGTACGCGACGAACCGGCCCGAGTCGCCCACGCGCCGCACTTCGGCCCACGCGTCGCCGCCGTAGCCGATCTCCTTGAGAGGCCGGTTCCACTGGAAACGCCGGCCGGGCGGGAGCGTTACGGAGGGAAGGGTCCCGATGATCGCCCCGTCGGATGCCTGGTGAAGCGTCACCTCGAGAGTCATGTCCGGCCCGCCGTCGGGCTCGGGGTTCGCGACGGAGACGTTCGAACGGAACCCGGTGTCTTCGCGCAGGCCTGGGACGATCGCGCGCTCCCCGGCCCACCGCACCTCGTTCACGACGGGGACGCTGACTCCGTAGTCGCCCGATGCGCCGGCGCCGCGCGCCTGGACGACCGCCGTCACGAGGAGGTCGGCCGCCCCTTCCTGCCGATCCGACGAGAACGTTAGAGTCCCCGCGAAGTCGTCCGGATCGATCGGGACACCGTTTTCGACGAGCCACTCGCCGGCATCCGGCACTTCCACGAATTCGTCGAGGTCAACACCGACCGGAAACGTCGACCCGCCTTTCTCGTCGCGATAGATGACGGTGAAGGTGAGCCCCGTCTGCGGGAAGCCCCACCGCTCCCGTCGTCCGAGCGTCAGCTCGGTCCGGTACCGCCCGTGCTCAGACGTCACGCCGACGACGGCCGGGAGGAATCGCGTGCGCCGGCCCGGCAGGACGTCCGGCTCCTCGAACGGCACGACCGTCCCGTCGTTCGTCGCGCCGTCGTTCCTCACGAAGTAGCCGAGGAGGTCGTTGCCCGCCACGAAGAGACGAGGGGCCCCGGCGGAGAGAGACTCGATGCCGAGCGAGCCGAGCTGCTTTGAGGGATCGGGATCGACCTGGAGAAAGCCCCCCGCGGGAATCGGATGCTGGGTGTTGACGTCCGGCACCTGCCTGAAGTCGGCGCGAGCCCCCACCGGAAGGTCGGTGCCGTCGCGCGCCGCGGCTAGCGCGAGGTGGAGACGGCTGCCGGGCGAGCTCACCGGCCGGAGCAGCGTGGTCTCCTTCGGAAAGCTGCCAGGGTCCGTTCCGAGGATCGAGGTCCCCGCCGTCCCGCCGTCGGAAGGGCTGAAGACCTGAACGGCCGCCCAGGCGTCACGTTCGTCCGAGAGCCCGTCGAACTCGACGCCGAGCGGACCGACGAAGGCGGGAACGGGGTCCGCGATCCGTCTCTGCGCGCCCGGTCCGAGCGGGACTTCGAGCACCGGCTCGGTCGCCGCGCCGGCATAGACCCTCGCCACGCAGGCGTCGACCGGCGAGAGGTTCGCCAGCGCCAGCTCACTCCGGTAGCGGGTCCCGCCGTACCCCGTCGCATCGACGACCGCTGCCAGGTTCTTCCGGACCCTCGGGACGGGCCGCAGGAGCGGAACCCGCACGTTCGCTCTGTAGGGCCACTGATATCGATCCCCGCTGGCAAACCGGCCTTCAGGGTCGATCGTCTCCGGCACGGGCTCTCCTCGCTGCCTGAGAAGCCGGCCTCGCTCGAACCTCAGGCCATTGAAGAAGAGTGCGGCGCCCACCCTCGCGATCCCGTCTCCGGTACCCCCGTCGTAGCCTGCCCATCGGACATCTTCGGAGTTCAGCAGAGTCTCCGCGCCCCCCGGAGACGGCGAGACGATCACTGCGCGGAGCCCGTCCTCACGGGAGACGTCATTCACGAAGAGAACCGTGCGGCCCTCGACCTCGACGACGTCGCGGACGACCATCCGCGGGTCGAGGTCCGTGAACGCCGGTACGAGCCGGTCGCCGTCGACGCGATAGGTCGGTTCGTTACGGACGCTCGGCGGCCCGCACCCGCAGTTCGTCGTCGCGAAGACCTCCCCTCCCGCCTCGCGGATTGCGGCGATCCCGCCGACCCGGGAGTCCGGCGTCGGAGTCACCGCGAGGACCGTCCACGTTCCCTCCCGGAGCCTCGCGATCTGACCCGGCGGGCCCGCCACGTAGAGGTCCTGCCCGGTCGCGAGCATCGGGCCCCCGAATCCGACGGGAGCCTTCAGGTCGATCCACTGGTCCGACGTCTCGTCGTGAGCGAAGAGGCCGAAGTCCGACACGGACGCGTTCGCCCGCACCACCGGCCGGTCTCTCCAGATGGTCCCGAGATTGGCCCATTCGGACCTCGGAGGGGCCGCGAGTTTCGCCCAGCCGTTCCCGTCGCGCCGGAAGAGACGGGTCCCTCGAACCGCGAACGTCTTCGTCTCACCCATCCGGTACGACTCCGCTCCGGCCGGTCCGCCGAGCAGCGACGTCGCGATCCACCCCGACCCATCCCGAACGTGGACGTCCCAGCCGTCGGCCGACGTGAAGATGCGGTTCCCGGCGACGGAGACGATCGGCGCGGGATATCGCGCGGTCACCGGCGATTCCGGCGTCATCCGGACGAGGGCGTTTCCCTCGAGGAGGTAGATGTTGCCGCGCCACTCGGGGCTCGTGGCGAGGAGCCGCCCGTTCCACTCGATCGGCCTGGGGCCTCCCGAGCTCACCGTGATGTCTCGGGGAATCGGAATTGGGTCCGAGAAGCCGGCGGTTGTGAGGATTCGGGCGACGAGCTCGATGTTGCTGAGGCCGTAGACCACCCAGAGGCTGTTCGGCGTCGATTCGAAGAAGGTCCAGACGGGCAGGTCCCACTGAGGCAGCTGCGTCCACCCGGTCTCGTCGAGCCGGTAGAAGGGATAGGGCGGCGCGCTCGCGAGTGCGGCGACGTCGCGCGCACCCGGACCTCCGCAGATCGGCGGCGTCTCGATCAGGTGGAGCTTCCCCGACAGCACGAAGAGCGTTCCGGAACAGGCGGGCAGGGGAGTCTCCTCCCGGATCGAGCCGTCCGCGAGGGAGACGGAGCGAAGGCGCCGGGCCTCCAGCCCTATCGCGGGATCGCTCGCACAGCCGCAGCTCTTGAAGGCCTCCGCCAGGACGTAGAGCCTCTCTTCCGACCGAATGACCGGATGGCAGGACGTCTCGCTCCAGAGCCGGGTCCACGCGTCGCCGTTCAGGATGAAGAGCTGAACCTGGCACGTGGTGTAGCTCTCGGTCGTTGCCCCGAACCGCCCGTTCGCGAAGAAGAGCGTCCGCTTGCTCCCGACGACCTCCGTCGTGCGAAGGGGTACGGGGCGCCACGTCGTTCCCCGCAGCTCCCAGTCCCCCGACGGACCGAACGCAAGTGTCCGCGTCTCGTCCCCGAGGATCTGGACCGCCTCCGGCGCCCTCGGTCCCTCGTCGGCCACCTTCCAGACGACGTCGGCGCGCCCCGGGGTCGCGACGAGAAGCGTGAATGAAGCGAGGAGCCCGGAGAGCGCGGCGAAGCGGGAACGGCTGGGCATACCTTCCCTCCATTTCGATAGTAGTGCGCCTGAGTGGGTTCGCCTGACAACGGAGCGCTCCCCCGTGCCCGCCACCGCTGCGGTCCCGATCGAAGGCTGGACTGCGATCCCGAGGTGGCAAACCGCATCAACAGCGGTCCGAGAGCCACAAACCTAGGGATGACCTAGGGATTCGCTAAGAAACGAAGAACCCGGCGTTTCCGCCGGGTTCTCGTAACCGCTTGATTCTCGCGGACTTATGTATGGTTGCGGGGGCAAGATTTGAACTTGCGACCTTTGGGTTATGAGCCCAACGAGCTACCAGGCTGCTCCACCCCGCGTCAGGGGAGGGGGAAGATACTTTGGAGGATGGGGGAAGTCAAGCGCCGGGCCGTGGCCGCGGCCGCGGGCCGGGAAGGGGGGTGCGTCGGACCGCCTCCTCGTGCCATTCCTCCGTCCGGTGAGCCTCATCGAGAGCCCGGGACTTCCCTTTTCAATCCGTTTGTTCTATATTGGACGTAGTCTAAATAGCGAGGCGATCGCCCGCTTGAAATAGCAAGGAGAAGACGCATGAGCATCATCAACACCCAGATCCCCGAGTTCAAGGTTCAGGCTTACCACGAGGGCGCCTTCAAGGAGATCTCGAACAAGGACCTCGCCGGCAAGTGGGCGATCTTCTTCTTCTACCCGGCGGACTTCACGTTCGTCTGCCCGACCGAGCTGGGCGACCTGGCCGACAACTACGCCGAGTTCAAGAAGCTCGGCGCCGAGATCTACTCCGTCTCGACCGACACCCACTTCACCCACAAGGCGTGGCACGCCGCGTCCGGAGACGATCAAGAAGATCCACTACCCGATGCTCGCCGACCCGACGCACCACCTCTCGAAGGCGTTCGGCGTCCACATCGACGACGCCGGCCTCTCCTACCGCGGAACGTTCGTCGTGAACCCCAAGGGGCAGATCAAGATCGTCGAGATCCACGACAACGGCATCGGGCCGCGACGCCAAGGAGCTCCTCCGCAAGGTCCAGGCGGCGGTTCACATCGCCAAGCACCCGAACGAGGTCTGCCCCGCGAAGTGGACCCCGGGCGCGGAGACCCTCAAGCCCAGCCTCGACCTCGTCGGCAAGATCTGATCCGGACCCGGCGTGGAGGACGCGGCCATTCGGGTGCCGCGTCCCCTCCGGCCGTTCAGGTCCACCGACTCCGGCGCGAGCGGGAGTTCCTGCGGAAAGCGGAGCTCGTCCCCGCGCACACCCGAATAGGAACAGAGAAACCTCATGCTCGACGCCCTCCTGTCCGCGCAGCTCCAGCAGCTCTACCGCGACCTCCCCGGTCACGATCGTCCTCCGCCAGCGCCCGTCCGACCACGCGAAGCAGGACGAGCTCGTCACGATGCTCGCCGACATCGCGGCGGCGGCACCGGAGAAGGTCGTACACCGCGTCGAGGGCGAGCCGGCCTCGATTCCCTCGTTCGAGGTGGCCGTGGAAGGTCGTCCCGCGTCGATCCTCTTCAAGGGGATCCCCGGGGGGCACGAGTTCTCCTCCCTCGTCCTCGCGGTCCTGAACACCGCGGGCCTCGGGAAGCGGCCGGACGAGGGGCTGCAGGGCCGGATCAGGCGGCTGAAGGGGCCCGTTCGGCTTCGGACATTCGTCTCCCTCTCCTGCCACAACTGCCCCGAGGTGGTGCAGGCCCTGAACCAGATGGCCCTGATCCACCCCGACTTCGTCCACGAGATGGTGGACGGCGGCCTCGCGGAGAGCGAGGTCGAGAAGCTGGGGATCCAGGGCGTCCCGACGGTCATCTCCACGATCCACGAGAACGCGCAGGTCTCCGTGGGCCGGGCCGGCCTCGTGGAGCTGATCGACGCGCTCGAGGAGCGCTACGGCGCCGAGACGTCGGAGGCCGCGCAGAACCTCCCGGCGCGCGAGCCCTACGACGTCGTCGTCGTCGGGGGCGGGCCGGCCGGCGCGTCGGCCGCGATCTACTCCGTCCGAAAGGGGCTCCGCACGGCCCTCGTCGCCAAGAACGTCGGCGGACAGGTCCTCGAGACGGTCGGCATCGACAACCTCATCGGGACGACGCACACCGAGGGGAAGAAGCTCGCCGCCGACATCCTGGCCCACGTCCGCAGCTACCCGGTCGAGATCCTCGACAACCGGCGCGTCGAGGCGATCGAGAACGGCGAGCTCAAGACGGTCCGCCTCGCGGGGGGCGAGGTGCTCCAGGCGAAGTCCCTCATCGTGGCGACGGGCGCCCAGTGGCGCGAGCTGAACGTCGCCGGCGAGAAGGAGTACATCGGGCGCGGCGTCGCCTTCTGCCCGCACTGCGACGGTCCCTTCTACAAGGACAAGAGGGTCGTCGTCGTCGGCGGCGGCAACTACCTGAACCGCTTCGGCGAGATCGTCGTGGACGACAAGTGCCGGACGTCGACGAAGGGGATCTACGCGGCGGGCGACGTCACGACGACCCTGCGATAAGCAGATCATCATCTCGATGGGCGAGGGCGCGAAGGCCGCGCTCGCGGCTTCGGAGGACAGGATCCACGCGGCGTAGCGACGCAGGGCCTCCTTGGCGCTCGCCGGGAGGCTTCTCGTCCTCTCCAGAGGGCGATCCAGGCCCGGTCGAGAGCGAATGGCGCTTTCGCGCGCGCGAAAGGGTGATGCGCCGCACTCTCGGGCGTTCCGCCGGGCTGGCATCGGGCCTGCAACGGACGGGGTGGGAGCAACGAACTCCCACAGATCGTCCAAGGAGGTCCGACATGAAGAACGCCAACCGGAACATGATCCCGCCGCAGCGGCGGCCCTCACCCGCGGTGGCGCCGTCGGCCCCGGCGGACGTGCGGGTCCACGTGAATCTCCTGCTCCCGCCTGCGCCCCACGAGGTGCTGCGCCACCTCCCGTGCCGCCCTGCCCGTCGTCGTCGACGTACGTCACGATGACCGCTACGGCCGGTGGAACTACGAGAACCGCCACCGCGACGACCGCTACGGCCGGGACGCCTATCGGTACGACCGCCGTTACCGCGACGCCGCCCGCTGGGCCTGGGTCGAGGGCGCTGGGTCGCCAGGCCTACCGCGGCGCGGTGTGGGTGACCGGTTACTACGACCGGTGGGGCCGCTGATCCCCGGCTACTGGGCGCGGCCCGGCTACCGGTAGATCACGTCACTCGCCGGAACCCGCGCTCGCGGGCGTGCGGAAATCCGGGCGCTGGTGGCGTGCGACGAAAGCACCTCCGCGAGCGCCCCTGCCTGCGTCCAAGGCGTCCGTGGAAGGTGCGAACGCTAGAGGGGCGCGAAACCGAAGCGCAGGACGTCGGGGGCGCGGAAGTCGCCGACGACGCCGCGGGCGACGAGCGCCCGCATGACGGCGTAGCCGTCGGGGTGCGAGAAGGAGACCTGGCTGCCGCGGAGGGAAGGGACGCGCGGGGAGACGAGCCGGACTGCGTCGCCGCAGAGCTGCTCCACTGCCTCGACGAAGAACGAGGTGAGCGCCTCCGACTTCTCGCGCACGAGCGCGAGGTCGGACTCGAGGATCACGTCGAGCGCGGCGTCGAGGGCGGTCATGGAGAGGATCGGCGGGGTGCCGCAGAGGAAGCGCGAGATCCCTGCCGCGGGCCGGTATCCGGGCTCGAAGGCGAACGGCTCGGCGTGCCGGAGCCAGCCGGAGAGCGGCTGCTCGAAGCCCCTGATGGCGGGGCGCGACGTAGAGGAACGCCTTGGGGCGCCCGGTCCGCCGCAGAGGTACTTGTAAGCCGCAGCCGACGGCGTAGTCGGCGCCGGCGGCGGTCAGGTCGACCGGCATCGCGCCGGCCGTGGGTGCGCGGGAGGAGGTCCCAGACGGCGAGCGCGCCGGCCGGCGTAGCCGCGGCGTGACGGCGGAGAGGTCGTGCCGCTCGCCAGTCCGGTAGTCCACGTGCGTCAGGAGGAGGCGGCGGTGTCGGCGTCGAGTAGGGACGAGAGATCCCTGCTCTTCGGAACGAGGTGGACCCGGTATCCGCGGTCGAGGAGGCGCGCGAGGCCTTCGCCGAGTCGTAGAGGTCGGTGGGGAAGTTCCTCCCTGAGAGGATCGTCCGGCGCCCCTGCCGCAGGGCGAGCGCCGCTGAGAGGGACCTTGAAGTCGTTGACGGAGGTCGAGTCGGCACAGACGACCCCGCCGGCCCGCGCCGACGAGGCGGGCGGACCTGTCGCCCACGCGGCGCGGGAGGTCGATCCACCCGGCGTCGCTCCAGCTCCTCACAGTCCTTCCCCCACTCGCGCGCGAGACGGCGCCCGGCGACGCGCCCGTGCCCGCAACTTTCGGGAGGCGCGCTGAGCGAGATTGCCGTCGAGGCAGACGAGGCCGTCGGGGAGGACGTGAAACGTCCGCGGAAGGGGCGAGCGGG